>JBOHPM010000140.1:0-7690 GCA_050731715.1 Candidatus Rokuibacteriota bacterium | reverse complement strand
GCGCTCCTCTCGAGCCGGCAGGGACTGGTTTCTGCCCCTCGGCGTTATGCGCCTCGCGCCTCGGTTGCGGTGTCGACGAGCGGGTGCCTGGGGGTCCCGTAGATGCCGACTTGGCCGCGCGTGCTGTCGGCTCACCACGCGGCGCCTTCTGTCTGCCGTCGCCGGCAGATCGCTCCCGTCCCGGTCTCTTGGCACCGCCTTCGTCTCGACCTTCCCGGTCCTTCATGTCTCACTGCACGAGAGGCCAGGTGAGGCCGACCACGAAGCCCATCGCGTTCAGGTCCCAGTCGAACCACTCCCTGATCTCGGTGTGACCGTCGGCGAACGTCTTGACGATCCGCAGTTGTATGACGGGCCTCGCAATGTACTCGGTGAGCGGCAGAAGAAGATCCGCCTGAGCGACGGTGGTGTCGGCCAGGATGTGGATCTGCTCGGACGTCGCCGCCCCGGATCGCCGTACAAACACGCTCATCGCCGTCAGCGCGTGATTGGAAAAGCGAATCTGGTTCGTCAAAAGGACGTTGATGTGGATGCGCTCGATCGCGTTCGGCACGGCCTCGATGGCTTCAGCCGTCTCCGGAGTCGTGTACGCGGGGTACACTTCGGCGTCCGTCGGCAGTGGGTCCGCCGAAACCGGGACCGATTCGGACCCTCCGGCCGGGATAGTCCGCTCCGCGGGCACCCGACGGGACGACCCGCCGTTGACGATCAGTAGGTCGTGGACGCTGACTGGCCGATCGATGCGGTTCGTCAGGCGCACGCCGGACGACGTCTTCTCGGCGGTGACCGCTCCGCCCATCCACGGTCCCGTGATGTGCCGCAGGTCGACCGTGAGGTTGGAGCTCAGCTCGGTCCCGTCGCCGAGAATGAACCGTGCCTGCCCCAGGACGCCGCCCGTCTTCAAGCGTGTGAACAGCAACGGCCAATCGGCCGCGGTCGCGGCAATGCTGACCGACAACGAATCCGGCGTTCGGAACGCGCTGACCGGCGTGGAATCCATGGCGTGAAAGACGAAGGCCGTGTCGGCTTCGATCGCCGTCGGATACTCGACCACGGGAGCCTGCGCCAGTCTCGCCAGCTTGAGGTCGAGCTCCCGGCGCGCATCGGGCAAGATGTCCGGCTGGAGATCGGTGTTGAAGATGATCGGCGTCCTCAAGGCGCGCGTCGGATCCTCGTCGGAGTAGAGGAGAAGACGCGGCTTGTAGGCAGCGGGCGTCCCAGGCGAGTGGCGCGTGATAGCGTACCTCGCGGGCAGCACAAGGAAGCGACCCGGCTGCTGGAGCGAGCGGTAGACCTGGAAACGCGTCTCACCGCCGACAACCGAGTCGAGCTCGGGAACGCGCTCGTATCGCCGGTACGACACCTGTCCAAGTTCCATCGCGCGCCGGCATCCGACGGCGACATCGCTATCGTCGCTGGTCTCGCGGTAGAAGGCGCCGAGCGTCTCGCACGGAAACGCCGCGTCGTGCTGCTCCTGTCGCACAAGTGTCCGAAGTGCGTAGGTGGACTCCCGCAGCAGGTCGGCCAGGTTGACACCGGGCCGTAGCGCCGGGATCGCGAGCGGACCCAGAGCGGCAATACCAGGTCGCGTCGCCTCGATCGCCGCGGGTCGCGCCTGCGCATCAGGGCGGATCAGCACCTCGGGACGGACTGCCACCACCGCGGTCGCGCCGTGCAGAGCCGTCGCAACACCCGCGCGCTCGTGGCTGAACGCGTCCGTGGCCTTCTCCAGTATGTGCGGAGGGGCTGTAGCGGCGACTCGTGCCGATCCGATATCCGCCCATACGCCGAGCGGCTCTTCACGCTTGAGGAGCACCGCCCCGTGGTGAAAGTTGAGCGTGGAGGAACTCGCGTCCAGATAGGTCGTACCCTCGACCTCGCGACGCTGCTCAGCCGAGTACACGACGGGGATGACCGCTTGCTTGGCGCCGACTGCGAGCTGCAGATCCAGGCGCCGGACGACCGAGTACGCCTCGTAGCAGTACGCGACGGAGATGCGGGCTGGCTCCGGTGACGCGCCAGGGTTGGCGAGGAGGGTGTACGCGATCCGCACCCACTGGGTCGTCAGGGCCACCGTGGCTGTGACGTCGCTGCCGTTAACCGAGATGGCGCAAGGGCAGGTATGTCGCGTCAGCGCGTTGTCGGACGTATTGATGAACGGCAGCACAAGCGAGACGGCGAGGTCCCCCGTCGGCACCGGCGACGCCGGCGGGTTTCCGCGCGCGGCCAGTGCCTGGCGGGTCTGCTCGCTTATGCCGCGCCGCAGCGTGAACCGGATGTAGCCCTCGAGTGCCGGACCGGATGGCGTCTCGCCGATCCGCCGGAAGCTGAAGAGAAACGGGCTATTCACGGGAGATGCATTCGGCGCCGGGGTTAGCAGTTCGAAGGTCGGCGCATACCAGAACGTGTTGCTGGCGACTCGGTCGGGCCAGGTGGGATCCGTCGCACTGGCGACAACCGGCAAGTGCCGGGGCCTCTCCTTCGTCTGTGTCTCGACGCGCCAGTCGCTGAGATACCAATCCAGCTTGTTGCCCGCAGAGGCGGCCGTGCCCTGGATGAGCGGCTTCGCGAAGCCGCTCGCGATCATCACCTGCGCATTGCGGCCTGACGCCTGGGTCGACGCGCTGGACTCCGGGCGGAGCGCGAGCGCGACCGATCGCAGCTCTCCGTCGGTGATCGACAGCGCAATCCGGTTCGGGGCGCCGGGCGGGTCCGCTCGACCCGTATCGGCGGGCCCTCGGTCGCCGGGCCATCGTGGCCCTCCCCTATCCACGAAGCGCTGTGGCCGCGGCGGCGTGCCAATCTGTGCGGCCCGCGTGTCGCTTCCGGGCGCGGTCGCCAGGCTCACGAGCCGAATGAACGCGTCACGATCGCGGCCCTCGAGCAGGCCGTGGAGCATATCCTCGATGGGCGTCTCGGTCGTCATGCTTTCGAAGGAATCGCCCGCACACTCTTCCTCGTGCCAGAGGCTGAATCTCACGCTGGGTCGGGCGCGCAACGCATAGGTGTTGCGGGGATCGCCGCTTGTGAGATCGGGTGTCAGCCGTCGCAAGATGGCTGTGGATAGGCGAAGAAACGCATCGAACAGGGCTCCCCCCTCACCGTCAGCGACGGTGGCGCGATCAGTGCGCGTCGTGCGCATCCATGCGCGTGACCCAGGCGACGAAGTCAGCGCCTGCCCGCCGTCACGCTTCGGAGGTGGCCTACCGGGACCTGCGCTCGGCATCGAGCCGGCGGCGGCGCCTCCCGCCGTGCCGCCAGGGGCCACCCTGGTGGACAGCACGCCGGCGCTCACCATCTGGTCGAAGAGAACGCGGAGAGCCTCTCGCGTGAGTGGGGCCGCAGGTTCTCGACGCGAGCTGATGAAGTCGTAAACCGCGAGCCAGTCGCCTGAGAGATGGCGCCGGGCAATCCCGGACACTCGGTAGGTGAGGTCCGTCGTCAGCACCAGATCGGCCGCACCCCCATCGAGCGCTGCTAGCAGGGCCAGCGTTTGATCGCGATCGAGCGAGGCGTCCAGGGCAACGCGCACGGACGTGCCGCCAGTGGACCGAGCGCTTGCAAGCGAGGTCGAGTCAGACGGATCGCCCGGCCGGCCGACCCGAAGCGCGACGCGCCCCTCGCGCACGAACAGCGGGAGGACCTCGACGCTGCCGGACTCCTGGGCCAGCGCCGGGGACATCGCCAGCGACTCGAGAACGCCGGTGGGCACCTCCAGGGAAACGTCGAAGCTCACGACACTCTGCTGGATCAGGTGTCGAACGTTGTCTTCGTGGACGGCAGGCATCCGGGTGAGCACTAGGGTGAGCGAGAAGACCGGGTTCCCGGTGGAATCGCGCGCGATCGACGGCAGGTCTGGCAGCGCGTAATAGATGCATCGCTGCCCTGCGGGGGCGAGGTCGACATTTCTTGCATCCGGGACGACCAGGATATGATGATGCAGCGCGTCAGAGGGGGCGCGCGGGACCTCGATCGGTCGCCAGCCGGCGCCGACCGCTGGTCCCGCCACCGTTCGAAACGCCATGTCCATCTCCGAGGCTCCGCAGGCGATGTGGCCGGACCGACTCCATTGCGGGGCCCATCGCGACACAGACGGCCCCCGCTGGCGGGGTGGCACAGCCTCACTCCGCCGCGGGGGGCGCCATTTGGATCAGTGGTCGTCAGTGCCCTGCGAGGATCCGGTGCTCCACCCTTCGGCGAGTTCCAGCGCTCGAGGCTCCTCGGCCCGCCAGGTTCGCGTATGCGCCGCCGCCCTATCACCCTTGCGCGGAGCGCTTCCGGTCTCGTGCGCGGCGGCCCGCGGGGCTGTCGGCGGTGCCGGCATCCGCGGCGATCCCTTCTCGGCATCGATCCGATATCCGCCCGCCATTCGCGTCGCGCCGCGGTCCGGAACCGTCGCTCTCGCATACGCCGCTTCGAGATCGCGCATCCTCAGACCTTCGCCCGCGGGCATCAGGTCGGAGACGCCGCGCTTGGCGGGCGCACCCGTGCCGCCCGTCCGCGGCGGGCGGCCAACCGCCCCGCCGGTCCCGTCGGGCCGCGCCGGGAAGCCCTCGACCGCTGACTCGGCACCGGTGATCAGACTTCGGCGAGTCACGCCCGGGTCGTCGGCGGTCGGGACCGACACCATCAAAGGGCCGTTGCCCGATGCCTCGACCCACGGCCCCGTCCATTCCATCCCCTGGCTGAAGATCGTGCCGCGAACGATCACACGCACCCGGTACTTGTAGGCCGGGACGAAGTCGAGCTGGCCGGTGAAGATCTCCCAGACGCGCGGTTCGTCCTGGTCGTCCGCTTTCCACGTGAACTTCGTTGGGTTGCGGCGGGTCCCATCGTGTCGCGTGCCCTTGCACTCGAACTCCACCTCGATCACCTGCTTGGAGTTCTCGAGCTCGACGTCGAGCGCAATCGGGCCGAGCTCGAGCTTACCGACAGAATCCGCTCGAACTTCCAGCGTGTTCTCGTTCGTGAGCCGTCCGTTCTCACCGGGGTCGAGATCGACGACGTTCTTCTCGACGAACACGCGCATGAAGGGCGAATCGCTCTCCCCGGGGGGCTCGTTGAGATGCACGCGCCGACGCACGAACATCTTGTCCGGCGTCCACCCGGCCGGCGGATTTGTCACATCGTCGGCGTTCTTTTTCGTGACGGCCATCTCCCACCGGGTGGTATCGCCGGTATCGGTGCTCTGGAACACGTGGGCCGCCCATTGAATGTCGCCGCGCGCGCTGGGATACCCGAGTTCGACGGACAGGAAGGACACCGGGTCGCCGACCCATTGCTTGGTGGGGTCCGGCCAGTTCACGATGGGCTTGACGATCCGTGTGACCTTGCGACTCCAGTCGTCGAGGTACAGCGTCGTAAAGTATTTCTTCTCGGCGGCGGGATCCTGCTTGATCTCGTCGTAGAAGCCCTCGAGGGTGCTGCTGATGACGTGATCGAGGTTGTAGCGCTTGTCGAACGTCTCGTTGTAGTGGAGGTTGAGGCTGGTGGAGTCGCGTCGATACTTCAGGGCGAACCCCCCGCCCCAGCCGAACAGCCCGCCTCCACCCGATGTCACGGCCGGCTGCACATTCGGGGGGGGCGGCTCGAAGATCACCTTCTGCGCCGCTTCCATGAACTTCTGATAGATGATATCGATCCGCTTGTTGGCCTCCTGCTCCATCTTGTCGGCGCCGGGGATGGTGCCGTCGATCTCGAGGCTCACGGTGATGCCCCCACTGATGCGCATGTTGTTGAACTCGGCCTTGATGTCGGCGTCGAACCAGAAGTTGTCGACCTTGGCGTGCGCCGAGAAGTGCTGGAAGATACGATCCCAGTTGCCGTCGATCTTGATCCGGAGCGCCTGACTCCAGACCGGGATCTTCAGAGCCTGGACGACCGCGATCGGACTGTACGATCCGTGGAATCCCTGCCACACGATGGCGGCCGGGAGATCGCCGATCAACCCGGAGTACGCGTTCTCACCCGTCGGCACGATCGATCCCGGCCCCTGGCCCTGCAGCTTCCAATGCCAGGCGTCGAGATTCGACGGACCGCGAAAACCGCGGCCATGTGGCACTCGCCGAGTCATGTCGGCGGGACGGACAGCGATCGTCGAGCGCGGCGGGCCGCCGCTCGACGTGGCCGCGCCACCCCCGTCAGTCGGTGCAGGCGCCCCCCCCGGGCTGCCGCCAGTAGCCACAGGAACGGTCCCGCTGGCGTCGGGCGCGAGATTCGTGATCGCGGTGACGTTTGCCGTGATCGGCACTGCCCGGAACATCGGCGCCGCTGGCGTCCGCCACCCCCAGTACTTCTGGTCCTTCCCTCGGAACCGGTTCAGGAGCTTCTGCTCGGCTTGTTCGAGGACGCCCGCCGGGAATGCCGCCGTCGTGGTCAGTGATAGCACGCCGCCCGCCACTTCCCGGGTGCCCTCGACCCCGACGGTCGTGTCGGCACTCTGCACGCCCACGAAATGAATCAGGTGGAACTTGTAGTCGCCGCTGCCCGTCTTGCGCGCCAGCCGCACCTGGCCGGGCATCCAGTAGTAGACGGGCGGCTTTCCTTCTCGCTGTAGTTCGTCGTTATGCTTGTCGGGCAGGAACTGGATCCTGAAGCCCTGCGAGTCCTCGTACTCGAAGCCTCCTGTCCAGATCGGGCCAACCGCCTCGGCCATGATGCCCCCCTCGCGATGGTGGACGTTGAGGCTACCGCCGCTGGCGCGGAGGGCATCCCCCAGGCTTCGCGAGCTTCCCGGAGCCCCGGTCGTGATGCCTTATGCGCCCGCTGTCGCTGACCAAAGAAGTGTTCGCCTGACACCTCCGCTCCTTAAGGAAGGCAACGGGCCGCCGCAGCACGCCCATCCACGCTCCACGAAAGGCGAAGCCAGCTCGGGAGGCCGCACTCGCAGACGCCGCGAAGGCAGCGTTTGCTGCGGCCTGGAGCGCAAGCTATCATCCGGGCTCGGTCTGAGCACCGCGTAGTCTCGCTCCAGCTGACGAGCACGCGAGACAACTCGTCGTGACGCCACCTATTGCATACGCGCGCAAATCGTCAATCCCTGAAAAGTTTTTCCGTTCACTTTTGTAATCTCGTTGACGACTCAGTGAACGCCTGCGCCAATTGCTCCATGGCGCGTTAGGTCGTTGAGAAGGCCGATCAAGTCAACGCCAAAGCGGATGGATGAATCCGGCGCAAAACCCGAAAAAGTGACTCTGATCGAACCGTCGGGAGGACGCGAAACCGCTGAAGCGATTCCATGTTTGAGGAACTCTCGGATGCTCCTCAAACACGGAGCGAAAAAGATCAACGAAAACAACTTGGTGGCCCCAACGGGATTCGGCAGTCGGACGTGTTCGCCCCGATCTCGTTTTGGGGGATCGCGATGGCCCACGCGCCTACCCCTTGATCGCTGGACGGTCCTTCGAGTGGCGAAGGTGACCCGGAAAGCCCACCCGCGGTGCGTGGAGGAGCCCGCTGGCATCGCGTCACCCCCGGCCGGCGGATGGATCCAGCGCCAACGAGGCTTCTTGACCTCGTGCGACGGGGGCCGGGCGGAGGGGTCGCAGCCCGCCCACCCGGCCGGCCAGTCGCGCTTCTCTATCGGGTCTCTCGCAGGACGTGGGTGCCGAGGAACCGCCGGATGTGGTCGGCGATCACGGGTCCATCCTCCTCGAGGGCGAAGTGCCCGGTATCCAGAAGATGCACCTCG
>JBOHPM010000139.1:0-7698 GCA_050731715.1 Candidatus Rokuibacteriota bacterium | reverse complement strand
CTCGATATCAGAAGGAGCGGATCAGGCGGGCGACCCGCTCGTCGTGCGACTGGAACGGGTCCTTGCAGAGGATCGTTTCGCGCTCGGGATCGTTGAGCTTCAGGTAGACCCAGTCCACTCGATAGTCCTTGCCCTTGAGATTGGCCTGTCGGATGAACTCCCCCCGCAGGCGGGCCCGCGTGGTCTGGGGCGGCAGGTGCTTGGCCTGCTCGATCGTCTCGTCGTCGGTGATCCGGTCCACCATGTCCCGCCCGGCCAGCTTGTAGTAGATCCCCCGATCGGGACGGATGTCGTGGTACTGCAGATCCATCAGCGAGATCTTGGGATCGCGCCAGGACAACCGGTGCCGGGTCATGTAACTCTCGATCCACTGCCGCTTGATGACCCAGTCCAACTCACGGTCGAGCTGGAGGGGATCCGCCTCGAGCCTGGTTAGCACCTCCGTCCACCGGGCCAGCACATCCTTGGACACTGCGTCGGCCTCGATGGAGGCCACGTAGCGCGTGGCATACTCCAGATATTCCAGCTGCAGCTGCAGGGCCGAGATGGAGCGGCCGTCCTTCAGCTTGACGGTCTCCTTCAGCGTGGGGTCGTGGGAGATGTCCCGGATGGCCTGGACCGGGGACTGCAGGGAGTAGTCGCGGTCGAAGAAGCCGTCCTCGATCATGTCGAGGACGAGGGCCGTCGTTCCCACCTTGAGGTAGGTGGCCACCTCGGACATGTTGGAGTCGCCCACGATGACGTGCAGGCGGCGATAGCGCTCGGCGTCGGCGTGCGGCTCGTCGCGAGTATTGATGATGGAGCGCGAGGACGTGGTGGCGCCCGAGATCTCCTGGCAGATGTGCTGGGCCCGCTGGGACAGGCAGTAATGGAAGCCCCGGGGGGTCTGTAAGACTTTGCCAGCTCCTGCGAAGATCTGCCGGGTGACGAAGAAGGGGATCAGGGCCTCGGCCAGCCGCTGGAAGGAGACGTCCCGGCTGACCAGGTAGTTCTCGTGGCAGCCGTAGGAGTTGCCCGCCGAGTCCGTATTGTTCTTGAACAACAGAATGTTGCCGGAGATCCCATCCTCCCGGAGACGCTTCTCGGCCTGGTGCAGCAGGTCCTCGACGATCCGCTCCCCGGCCTTGTCGTGGATCACCAGCTCGGCGACGTCGTCGCACTCGGGCGTGGCGTATTCCGGGTGGAAGCCGGTATCGAGATACAGGCGGGCGCCGTTCTCGAGGAAGACGTTGGCGTTGCGGGCCCCGGGGATGACCTTCTCGAAGAGGTAACGGGCGACGTTGTCGGGGCTGAGGCGGCGCTGGCCGTTCAGGGTACAGGTGAGGCCGTACTCGTTCTCGAGGCCGAAGATGCGCCGCTTCATGGCATCACCGTCCCTGAGACTAACACGGTCTAGCGCACCGCGCCCAGCAGCTGTGCGGTAGCCTCGGGCGGGATCCGCCGGAACTTCCGGCGCGCCTTGGTCCGGTCCAGGACCGCGATTTCCAGGTCCCGCTCGCTCAGCGTCTTGTTCTGGGTGACATTGAGGGCCCGCACGCCCAGCTTCAGGGCCTCGGTCAGGTCCAGCCCTTCCCGGTAGTTCTCCTTGAGGAAGCGCCGGATCTCGTCGGCCTGCCCCCCCATGGCGGCGTAGCTGCGCTCGTCTTCGATGGTGCCGTCGTAGAGGATGTGGTAGACCTCGTTGCGGCCGCCATTGTCGTCGCCCACCTCGGCCACCAGCACCTCCACCTCGAAGGGCTTGATGTCCTGGGTGAAGATATTGCCCAACGCCTGGGAGTAGGCGTTGGCCAGCGCCTTGGCGGTGACGTCGCCGCGACTGTAGGAGTAGCCCTTGATATCAGCGTGACGGATGCCCGCGATCCGGAGATTCTCGAATTCGTTGTACTTGCCGACCCCGGCGAAAGCGATGCGGTCGTAGATCTCCGAGATCTTGTGCAGCAGGGTCGAGGGATTTTCCGCCACCAGGAGAATTCCCTCGCGGTACTCCAGGGCCACGATGGACCGGCCGCGGGCGATGCCCTTGCGGGCGTACTCCGCCTTGTCCTTCATCATCTGTTCGGGACTGACGTAGTACGGCAGCGGCATGCTCAGGCCCCCTGCTCGGACTGGGCGCGTTCTTTCAGGATCAGCTCGCAGACGCGCTGGACTTCCCCGTCGGTGACCTCGGTGAAGCCCGAGCGGGTGATGGTTTTCACCGTCGGAAAGATCCCGCGGACGAGATCGGGTCCCCCGGTGCCCACGTCCTCATCGGCGGCGTCCACGAGAGCCTCCAGGGCCACCCGCAGGGCGTCGTCGCGGCCCATGTCCTTCCGCCAGAGCTTCTTGAGGGAGTCCCGGGCATCCTTGGCCCCCGACCCCTGGGCGTCGTAGTTCATCTCCTCGTAGCGTCCCCCGGTGACGTCGTACTTGAACAGGCGACCGGCGCCATTCTTCTCCTCGAAGCCGGCGAAGATGGGAACGACGACCAGGCCCTGGAGCGCGGCGGGGAGGTTCATCCGGATCATCTGCCCCAGCTTGTTGGCCTTGCCCTCCAGCGACAGGTTGTCGCCCTCGACCTTCTCGTAGTGCTCGAGCTCCGTCTGGAACAGCTTGGCCATCTCCATGGCGGGGCCGGCCGCCCCCGCGATGCCGATGCCCGAATACTCGTCGCACTTGAAGATCTTGTCGATGCGGCGGCTGGCCACCTGGAACCCCGCCGTCGCCTGGCGGTCCCCGCACATGATGACCCCGTCGCGAAACCTGAGCGCCAGGACGGTGGTGCCGTGGGCGACCTCCAGACTCCGATCGAGGGCCGGGCCCGGCGGGGACATGACGTGGGGGGATTCGCGCCGCAAGAGGTCGACAAAGCTGGAGCCGGCATAGTCGTTGAGCATCCGGAACCAGCGTTGGTCGTCCATGGCGCCCCTATTCTACTCGTTCGGGCGCGGGCTTCGCCCGCGCAGTCCTGGGGGAGGCTCGGAGGGGGCCGTCGAGGCCCCCTTCGATTGTCATACTCCTGAGCTGGGTCGGGCGATGTTGCGCAGGAGGTCGCCCGCCGTGGGCGACTCTGTGAGGAGTTGCCGCACGTGGGCCTCGGTGCCGCGCAGCGGCTCGAGCATGAAGATCTTCTTGAGGGGCCCTTCCTTGAGGTCGAAGATCACGGAGTCCCAGCTTGCCGACACGATCTCCTCGGCATAGCGCTGCAGGCACATGCCCCGGAAATACGCCCGGGTGTCCTTGGGCGGATCATAGATGGCCTTGGAGATCTCGTCGTCGCTGACCATCCGTTCGACGGCGTCGGATTCCTCCAGCTTGTAGTACAGGCCCTTGCCGGGACGAATGTCGTGGTACTGGAGATCCAGCATCTGGACCCGGGAGTCCGACCAGTCCAGGCGGTGGCGGGCCGTGTAGTTTTCGATGAGCTGGCGCTTGATCACCCAGTCCAGCTCTCTTCCCAGCGCGGCCGGGTCCTCGGCCAGGCGGTCCAGGGTGTGCTCCCAGCGCGCCAGCACGTCGCGCACCCAGGGCTCGGCCTCGTGCTCGCGGTAGTACCGGTGGGCCAGGGCCAGGAACTCGCGCTGCAGGTCGATAGCGGTGATGGTACGGCCGTCCTTGAGGCGGATGGTCTCGCGACAGGCGAGATCCCGCGACACCTGCCGGTAGGCGGCTACCGGGCCGTCGATCGAGAGATCCCGGTCGATGAAGTCGTCCTCCACCATGCTGAGCACGATGGCCATGGTGCCGACTTTCAGATAGTTGGTCACCTCGCTCATGTTGGCGTCGCCCACGATCACGTGCAGGCGGCGGTACTTCTCGGGATCGGCGTGGGGCTCGTCGCGAGTGTTGATGATGGGCCGCGAGTGCATGGTCTCCAGGCCCACCTCGGTCTCGAGGAAATCGGCGCGCTGCGAGATCTGGTAGTCGCAGGGGTCGGCGTTGTTCTCGGCCCCCACCTTGCCGGCACCGGTGAAGACCTGCCGGGTGACGAAGAACGGCATCATGTGCTGGACGATGCGGGCGAAGGGGACCCGACGATCCATCAGGTAGTTCTCGTGGGTCCCGTAGGAGTTGCCCTTGTAGTCGGTGTTGTTCTTGTAGATGAGGATCCGCTGCTCGGGCGGCGAGACCGCCTCGGCCCGCTGGCGGGCCAGGTTCAGGACTCGCTCGCCGGCCCGGTCCCAGATCACCAGGTCACGAGGGTTGGTGGTCTCGGGGCTGGAGTACTCCGGATGGGCGTGGTCGACGTAGAAGCGGGCCCCGTTGGAGAGGATGAGGTTGATGAGCCGCGACTCTTCCTTGGACGGGACGTCCTTCTCCTCCATGTACTCGAAGCCTCGGGCGTCACGGAGGGGGCTCTCGGCCTCGTAGTCCCAGCGGATGCGAGAGGAGCGATACGTCTCGTAGGAATTGATCAGCAACAGGGAGCTGAGGATCGGGTTGAAATCAGGCTGATTCCTGACCGTGATCCCGTACTCGGTCTCGATGCCCATCACCTTGGGGATCGCCATTCATCCCTCGCTCTGGCGCGCTACAGAAAACGAAACCCCCCGGTAGTCGCGCCTGGCGCGCTCCGGGGGGGAATGGGAGGGGCGGTTCCCCCCCCCATCGCAGTTACAGGTACTGACCGGTGTTGACCACGCGCTCGACGCTGCGCTGCTTGTCCTTCGTCTCGCTCATCAGCGGCTTGACGTAGACGATCCGCTCGCCCTTCTTGCCCGCGATCTTCGCCCAGTCGTCGGGATTGGTGGTATTGGGCAGGTCCTCGTTCTCCTTGAACTCCTCGCGCACCGCCGCCAGCAGATCGTCCTCGGTGAGGCCCTTGCCTCCGCCCGCGATGTGCCGCTTGAGCGCCAGCTTCTTGCCCCGGCGCACGACGGACTCGATCATGGCTCCGGAGCTGAAGTCCTTGAAGTAGAGGACTTCCTTGTCGCCGCTGGCGTAGGTGACTTCCAGGAACCGGTTCTCCTCGCTCAGGCTGTACATCTTGTCGACGGTGGCCGCGATCATGGCGTCGACCGCGGACTGGGAGTCGTTGTGGCGCCGGATCTCGCTCTCGGCGATGGGGAGGTCCCGGGTCAGGTACTTGGCGAAGATGTCGCTGGCGGCGTCCCGGTCGGGGCGCTCGATCTTGATCTTCACGTCCAGGCGGCCGGGGCGCAGGATGGCGGGGTCGATGAGGTCCTGCCGGTTCGAAGCACCGATCACGATGACGTTGCGCAGCCCCTCCACGCCGTCGATCTCGGCGAGGAGCTGAGGCACGATGGTCGTCTCCACGTCGGAGGAGATACCGGTGCCCCGGGTCCGGAACAGGGCATCCATCTCGTCGAAGAAGACCACCACCGGGACGTCGTCGGCCGCCTTCTCCTTGGCCTTCTGGAAGATCTCCCGGATCTTGCGCTCGGTCTCGCCCACGTACTTGTTGAGCAGCTCGGGCCCCTTGATGTTCAGGAAGTAGCCCTTGATCTTCTCGCCCCGCTTTTCCGAGATCTTCTCGGCCAGGTTGTTGGCCACGGCCTTGGCGATCATGGTCTTGCCGCAGCCGGGAGGCCCGTAGAGGAGCACCCCCTTGGGCGGGGTGAGCTTGTGCTCCTTGTAGTAGTCGGCGTAGAGGTAGGGCAGCTCGACGGCGTCCTTGATGGACTCGATCTGGGAGATGAGGCCGCCGATATCTTCGTAGCCGATGTCGGGCACTTCCTCCAGGGCCAGATCCTCCACCTCGCTCTTGGGCAGCCGCTCCAGCAGGTAGCCGGACTTGGCGTCCATGAGGATGTGGTCGCCGGTCTTGAGGCGCAGGCCGCGCAGCGGATCGGCGATGATCCCGACCTTTTCCTCGTCGGCCCGCAACGTCACCACGGCTCGCTCGGGGTCGAGCTGCTCCTTGAGGATCACCACGTCGCCCTGGATCTCGTAGGTGGCGACCTCCACGACGTTGAGGCCTTCGTTGAGGATGAGCTCCTGCCCGGGCTTGAGCGTCTCGGCCTTGATGGCCGGATGCAGATTGACCTTCACCTTGCGGCCCTGGGCCAGGATGTTGACGGTCCCGTCCTCGTTGGCCGAGAGGTAGACGCCGTAGGTGGAGGGCGGCGCGCAGAGCTTGTCGACCTCCTCCTTGAGCGCGGTGATCTGCTCACGCGCCTCGTACAGCGCGTTCACCAGTTTCTCGTTCTGATTGAAGGCCTGCACGAGTTGCCGGTTGGCTTCACGGAGCTTGTTCTCGAGGACCATGAACTCCTTGGGCATGTCTTCGAGCTTCTTGCGGAGATGCACCGTCTCCGCCTCGAGCGAGCGCACGTAGGCCTGCAGGTCCTGCACCTGGATCTCGTATTCGGTGAGCCGACGGCGTGTGCCGGAATCCGACATGGCGGCGGGAAGGAACTTGGAGAAGCCTTCTCGACCGGGACTACTCTTCTTGTCGAACTCCTTCATCACCGTCCCTCTTCTTCCGATCGCTGGTGAGCCGCATGACACGGTCATCCAACTCGTGATGGAGTATGGCCACTACCCGTAGGAAAGTCAAGGTTCAGCGGCGTTTACGGCGCGACTTTGCCGTGTCGCCGGCGCCTTCACACCTCGGTCTCAGCAAATTCCGTACCGATCGGCGCTCCCAGCCTGTCTCTTCGTCAAACCGTTGGCGCCGCGGGAGGGTTCCACGTATAAGAGGCGTATGCCCAACCGCCTCGCGCTCACGGCGCTCGCTGTGGCGCTCGTGGCTCTGACGATGTCCAGCTCCCCGCTCCTGGCCCAATTCGGACAGGTGCGGCGGGAAATTCGGATCGGAATCCCCGGAGTTCCCGCCGAGATCGAGCCCGGCACGGCCCTGGAGGGTGCGGGTCCGCTGATCGAGCGACAGATCTTCGACACGCTCGTCGCCTATAACCCGGGCTCCACCGACGTCGAGCCCGCCCTCGCCACGCGGTGGATCGTGTCCCGCGAGGGGCTCGTGTGGACCTTCATCTTGCGTGACAACGTGCGCTTCCATGACGGAAAGGCACTGAGCGCCGCCGACGTCGTCACCAGTCTCGAGCGCCCGTTGAAGATTGGAACACGACCGGCAGCCGCCGTGTGGTCGGCGCTACTGCGTGGCGCGCCGGGACTCGTGAAGGCCGTGCGGGCTATTGATGCGCGGACGGTGCAAGTGATCCTCACCCAGCCCTACGCGCCGCTGCTGACAGCCCTGGCGCATCCCGGCTTCGGTGTGACCCGTCAGGTGGGCGCCGGGCCTGACGGCACCACGCGGTTGGTGGGAACCGGGCCCTATCGCCTGGCCGACGCCTCGGGGGGCCGCATCGCGCTCGAGGCTTTCCCCGACCACTGGGCGGGCCCGCCTCAGGCGGAGCGCTTGGTGTTCCTCGACGTTCCCAACGATGACCAAGCCGAGGCCGCGTTCAGCACGCTGGCCCTGGACATCTGGTTTCCACCCGGTGCGCCGCGGCGAACCCAGGGCGCGCTGTCGATTCCGGGTCCGCGCGTGGGCTACCTGGCGTTTCAGACGGAGCGGGAGCTGTTGTCGCGCAAGAAGGTCAGGCAGGCCATCGCTGCCGCCATCGACCCCGCGGTGATCGGTGTCGCGCTCGGGCCAGCGGCCGTGCCGCTGCAGTCCTACCTGCCGCCCGGGGTGTGGGCGAGGCGGGAGGGCTCTCCCGTGCTCGGCGGCACACGACGGAGCGTGACCACGCTCCTCAAGGAGGGGCGGTGGCCGCCGGGCTCCAGCCTGACGCT
>JBOHPM010000138.1:0-7701 GCA_050731715.1 Candidatus Rokuibacteriota bacterium | reverse complement strand
ACGACGAGCAGTTCGGCCAGGGGCCCCACACCGACAACTCGTTCATCACGATCCTGTCCCGGGAGGGTGGCCCCGGGCTCGCCGTGCGGCTGCCCAGCGATGAGTGGTTGGCCCCGCCAGTCATCCCGGGAACGTTCCTCGTCAATCTCGGCAATGTCATGAAGCGGTGGTCGAACGACCGGTTCCGGTCGACCCCGCATGGCGTGGTCAACGACTCGGGACGCGACCGCTACTCGGTGGCCTTCTTCTACAGCCCCAACCCCGCCTCGGTGATCGCGTGTCTGCCGAGCTGCGTGGGGGCCGACAACCCCGCGCGGTATGCCCCCGCCGTGTACCGCGACCTGGTGCGGGAGTTCTACAGCGCCAACTACTTCCACCAGAAGGGCTACCCGCAGAGCTCATTGCCCGCGCGCTGAGCCTTCCCGCTCGCGATGACGGACTCCACACGGCGATTCGGCAGCGATCGTGGCGCTCGCCGTAGCGAGGACGAGCCCCTGCTCACCGGCCGAGGGCGCTTCACCGACGACATCAACGTGCCGGGTCAGGTCCATGCCGTCTTCGTGCGCTCGACGTCCAGCCACGCCGAGATCCGGCACATCGATGTCGCCGGGGCTGCCGCCTCACCCGGTGTGCTCGGCGTGTTCACGGGACCGGATCTCGCGGCCGCCGGGCTCGGCGGGATTCCGCCGGCGGTAACGTTCGCCGGGCGGGGCGGCCAGGCGATGGTCGCGCCGCCCATGCCGCCGCTGGCGATGGGCCGCGTGCGTTACGTCGGCGAGCCGATGGCCGTCGTGGTGGCGGAGACGGCGTCGCAGGCCCGGGACGCGGCGGCGGTGGTCGTAGCCGAGCTCGGGGAGCTGCCGCCGGCCTCGGACGTCGAGCGCGCCATGGCGTCGACGACGCCGACCATCTGGCCCCAGGTCCCGGGCAATATT
Organism: Candidatus Rokuibacteriota bacterium; assembly: GCA_050731715.1. Taxonomy (GTDB): domain Bacteria; phylum Methylomirabilota; class Methylomirabilia; order Rokubacteriales; family CSP1-6; genus 40CM-4-69-5. The sequence continues at coordinate 6,766 of JBOHPM010000138.1, read as the reverse complement.
GCCCTGGACTGGACCGACGGCGACGGCGCGGCGGTGAACGTCGCCTTCGCGCGCGCCGCTCACGTCGAGCGGGTCCGGCTCCTCGACACTCGCCTGGCGCCCTCGGCCCTGGAGCCGCGGGCCGCGATCGGCCAGTGGGATCGTGGAGCGGAGCGCTACACCCTCATCGCCGGGACCCAGGGTGTGGCGGTGGTGCGCCGCCTGCTGGCCGAGGGGGTGTTCCGGGTGCCCGCCCAGCAGATCCGGGTCCTCACCTACGACGTCGGGGGCGGCTTCGGGATGAAGGTGCAGCCGTATCCGGAGTATGCGGTGCTGCTCTACGCCGCCCGTCGGGTGGGACGGCCGGTGAGGTGGGTCGCGACACGGCTCGAGAGCTTCCTCGCCGACACTCATGGCCGCGACGGGGTGCTGGAGGGGGAACTGGCCCTCGACGCCCAGGGGCGGTTCCTGGCCTTCCGGGTCCGCACGTTCGTCGGGATCGGTGCGTACGTCTCGGCGTTCGCGCCCGTCTTCGCGACGAACAACACGAAAAACTGTCTGTCGAGCGTGTACGTGATCCCGGCCCTGCAGATCGACGTGAAGATGGTGTTCACCAATGCCGCGCCCCTGGGACCCTACCGGGGCGCCGGCCGGCCCGAGGCCATCTACCTGCTCGAACGCCTGATCGACGCCGGGGCCCGGGCCCTGCGCATCGACCGGGTGGAGCTTCGACGCCGGAACCTGATTCCCCCGTCGGCTATGCCCTACCGGGCACCCAACGCGCAGGTCTACGACAGCGGGGAGTTCGAGACGGTGATGGACACGGCGCTGGCCCTGGCGGACTGGAAGGGATTCCCGGCCCGCCGCGCGGCCTCGGAACGGGCGGGACGGCTGCGGGGCATCGGCCTGGGCTGCTTTCTCGAGGTGGCCGGCGGCATCCTCGACGAGACGGTGGATCTGCGCTTTGCCGATGACCTGACGGTCACGCTCCGCACCGGGGTGCAGGCCATCGGGCAGGGACACCTGTCGACGCTGCCCCTGATCGTGGCCCGGCGCCTGGGCGTGGACGTGCGCGCGGTGAGGCTCATCGAGGGCGACAGCGACGAGGTCCCGGTGGGCACGCCCAGCGTGGCCTCCCGGTCGATGATGATGGCCGGCAGCGCTGCCCAGCTCGCCTGCGACGAGGCCATCGCCAAGGGCCGCCGGCTGGCCGCGCACGTGCTGGAGGCCGCCGTCTTCGACATCGAGTTTGCTGACGGTCGCTTCCGGGTAGCCGGGACGGATCGAGGAATCGGCATCCTCGAGCTCGCCCGGCTCGGTGACGGGCTGGACAGCACGGCCAAGTTCGTGTCGCCTCAGATGAGCTTTCCCAACGGCTGTCACGTCTGCGAGGTCGAGATCGATCCCGACACGGGCGCGGTGACGGTGGTCGGCTATGCGGCCGTGGATGATGTCGGCGTCATCGTGCACGAGGCCATCGTGGAGGGCCAGATCCACGGCGGGGTGGCCCAGGGCCTGGGCCAGGTGCTCGGCGAGCACGTGGTCTACGACGAGAGTGGCCAGCTCCTGACGGGCTCGTTCATGGATTACATGATCCCGCGGGCCGATGACCTCGCCGAGCTGCGCGTGGGCCACCACGGCGTGGCCTGCGCCACCAACCCGCTGGGGGTCAAGGGGGCCGGCGAATCCGGGGTGGCGGGATCACTGCCCTCGGCGATGAATGCGATCCTCGACGCGCTGGCCGGCCGCGGCGTGCGCCACCTCGACCTGCCGATGGCGTCGGCCCGCGTGTGGGCCGCGCTGCGCGACGCGGCGCTCCGGCGGTGACGCGATCACGGTCTGGACCGGGTCGGGGCCGGTGCGGTAGCATGGGCGCCATGCGAATATCTTGCGCCGCGCTCCTCGTCACGGCATTGCTAGCCGGGTGCGCCAGCATGCCCCAGGCCCGAAGCGAGTTCGAAGATATTCCCGTCCCCCGAGGACTCGAGTACGTCCCCTCCAAGTCCACCGTCATCGAGTCACCGTCGGTCAAGGCCGCCAAGGTGATCTATCGCGGGCGTCTGGAGCCCACCAGCCTGGCCACGGTGATGCGCACGATGCTGGAGTCGAACGGCTGGCGTCACGTGGGCACGACGACCGCCGCGGGCAGCTCGGCGCAGGTCTTCGACAAAGGCGACACGTCGGTGCAGGTCCGTATCTGGGAAGGTTGGTGGTACACCTATCTGGAGCTGACCGGGGGCCGGGCCCTCAGCCCTCAGCGCTGATGCCGGCTCCGGGCCCGGCCCAGCGCCCGCGGGCGTTCGTGACGGGCGCCTCCTACGGAATCGGGGTCGCCACGGCGCTGGCCCTGGCCCGCGAGGGGTTCGACGTGTACTTCATGCCGTCCTCCTGTTGAGTGGTAGCGGGCACGGGATAGTCGTTCGCCGGACCGGGAATTCGACAGGCCTCGCCTCCGGAGGTATCGTGGAACTTCCGCGGCCCCAAGTCGTTTGGCGGAACTGCCGTGCACATTCATCTCTACGTGCCGGATGTGGACAAGGTGGTCGGGCAGGCCGTCGCCGCCGGGGCCAAGATTCTGCGGCCGGTGGCCGACCAGTTCTACGGCGACCGCGTGGGCAGCCTGGAAGATCCCTTCGGCCACGTCTGGCACGTGCCGACTCACAAGGCCCGCGCTGCTGCCGCCGAGAAGGCGTGAGCGCGCCGATTCAGAGAGGCGTCTTGACGATCCGCCCGCTCGCCTCCACGTACCACTTCTCGCTCGGGAAGGGCTTGCCGTTGAGGGCGGCCACCATCCAGTCGGCCATGAGGACGGGCGGAAACGGCCCGACGTTGGCGGCGGGGACGTTGCCCACCGAGTGACGCGAGTCCTGGTAGATCACCAGACGCTTGGGCCCGGCGAGGGCCTTCATCAAGCGCTCGGTGTGCTCGAGCGGAGAGAGCTCGTCGAACTCGCCGGCCACACAGAGGTAGGGCACGCGGACCTTGTCGGCGTGCCCCTCCCAGGTCATGCCCTTTCGCATGGCGTCGAACCTGGCCTCGTCGGTGATGCCCGACATGTACATGAAGCGCATCTTGAAGGTCGGCGAGCCCTCCTCGAAGATCGTGTGGAAGCCCGGCTCGTGGCAGACCGCGGAGACCGACACGGCGCGGATGCGCGGCTCGTGGGCGGCGGCCAGCGTGCCGAAGAACGAGCCGAAGCTGTTGCCGCTGAGTCCGATGCGGGCGGGGTCGATCTCGGCGCGCGCCGTGAGCCAGTCCACCACCTCCGTGCCGGTGGCGATCCAGGCGTCCATGCTGAAGAAGATCTCCAGGACCGGGCTCTCGTACTGCCCGGGCCCGTCCAGCGCTAGCACGGCCAGCCCGCGGGAGAGCCAGCGGTCGCCGTAGAGCGCGACGCTCATCTCCTTGAAGCTGTCCATGCCGGGCACCGAGATCACCACGGGGATGCGCCCGCCGCGGTAGCCCGGCGGCAGGTGGAACCAGGCCGGCAACGACTTGCCGTCGCGGAACGGGATCCACACCGGCTCCACGTGATGATCGGCGAGCCTGGCGTACTTGGTGTAACACTCGCGCTTCTTACCGTTGTAGAAGCGGTTCTGCTCGTTGTTCTCGTCGAGCGGCCACTGGGCGGCGCCCCAGTGGATGGCGGCCATGAAGTAGTTGTCGCGAGCGGTGACGGGGTGATCGTCCTGCTCGGCGGCCTGGGCCTTGCCCTCGCGCCGGCGCGCCACCGCCTCGAAGGCCGGCGAGGCGTCGGCCAGCCGCGCGATGCGCTGGCGCAGCCCGGCAAAGTCGGGGTTGGCCTCGGGACCGCACGGGGAGGACAGGTAGATCGAGCGCGGCTGATCCCAGTCCATCCCGACCGAGCGGATGATGTTGTCGAGCAGCCAGCGCTGTTCGGTCCAGCGCCGGGTGAGCGGGCCCCCCGTGCTCACGGCTATGTCCAGGGCTGCATCTTGGGGCCGTAGCCCCCGACGCGGTCGACCTTGATACGCACGATCACGCGCTTTTCCCCGGGCCGGCGGAACGGATACTTGTCGGCACCCAGAAAGCGCTTGGCCAGCTTGTCGATGTGGGGGTCGGCTCCGGCCTCGCTCACGCTGGCCTTGCCGTGGATCACCATGGCCGCCTGGGGATCGTTGCGATCCTGCACGGACACGATCACCCGAGGATCCCGACGCAGGTTCTTCGGCTTCAACCGCCCTTCGGCGGTATTGAACAATACCTCGTCGCCTTCGACGTCCATCCACACGATCGTCACCTGAGGCCGTCCGTCGGCGTTGGTCGTGATGACGTGGCCGTAGGCCTTGTCTTCCAGGATCTTCTTCACGGACTGCGGCAGCTTGATCGCCATGACTGTCTTCTCCTTCGTGGGCGGGAGCGCTTATCCGCGGCCGATGAACGGCATCTTGGTCGCCATGACGGTGAGGAATTGCACGTTGGCGTCCAGGGGCAGGCTGGCCATGTAGACCACGGCCTGGGCCACGTGCTCCACATCCATCGTGGGCTCAGGGGCGACGACACCATGCGCCTGCGGGACGCCGGTCTTGATCCGGGCCGCCATCGGGGTGTCGGCGTTGCCGATGTCGATCTGGCCGCACGCGATGTCGTACTTGCGGCCATCGAGGGAGGTGGACCGGGTGAGCCCGGTCACGCCGTGCTTGGTGGAGGTGTAGGGGGCGGAGTTCGGCCGCGGGACGTGGGCCGAGATGGAGCCGTTGTTGATGATCCGGCCGCCGCGTGGGGTCTGGCTCTTCATGATCTTGAAGGCTTCCTGCGTGCACAGGAAGGAGCCGGTCAGGTTCGCGTCCACGACGGCCTTCCACTGCTCGTAGGTCAGGTCCTCCAGGGGCACGGGCGGCGCCCCGCTGCCGGCGTTGTTGAAGAGCAGATCGAGCCGGCCGAACGCTTCCTTGGTCCGGGCGAACAGGGCGCGTACCGACGCGGGATCGCCGACGTCGGTGGGCACGACCAGCGTGCGCCGTCCCGAGGCCTTGCCCTCCGTGGCTACCGCCTCCAGCAGCTCCTTGCGGCGTCCGGAGAGCACGACCGACCACCCTTGGTGAAGCAGAGCCAGCGCGCTGGCTTTGCCCACTCCCGTTCCCGCGCCAGTGACGACGGCAATCCGTTCAGTCGTAGCCATGCGCGGAGTCTATCACTCCTCCGGCGCCCGGCAAGGCCCGCCCCGGTTCCGTGCTTGCCGCGGGCCGGAGGCTTGTCTACTATCCTGACGGTCGAGTCCATGGCCGAAAGGAGCTTCCCATGAAGGCAGTCTTGGTCTTGCTGGCCGGCATCTGGATGCTGGCGACGGTGCCCGCCCAGGCCCAGCAGCGCGTCACGATGTTGGGCGGTCCGCCAGCGGGCGTGTTCGGGATCTTCGCGACGGGGATCAGCACCTACCTGTCGAAGGCGGTCCCCGACCTCAACGTCTCGGTGGCGGCCACCGCCGGCTCCGTCGAGAACCCGCGCCGCATCAACGCCGGCGACGGGGAGGTGGGGATCTCGTTCTCCTCGGACGTCCACGAGGCCTTCCACGGCCTGGAGAAGTTCCAGGGCAAGCCTCTGACCAACCTCCGCGCGGTCGGGGTCGTCTTCATGGGCGTGGGGCACCTGATCACCTACGCCGACAGCGGGATCAAGACGGTCGAGGATCTGGCCGGCAAGCGCGTGGCCGTCGGCAATCCCGGCTCGGGGACGTTCGCCACTTCCGAGCGGATCTTCCGCGCCCTCAACATGTGGGACAAGATCACACGGGTGCCGCTGCTCGGCGCCGCCGCCGGCGAGGCCATGAGCGAAGGCAAGGCCGACGCCTACTTCTGGGGCGGGCCCGCGCCCGACCGGGTCACGACGGAAGCGTCGACGAAGAAGCCGGTGCGCGCCATCGATACCTACACGGCGCTGGCCAAGACGGACTTCTTCAAGCAGTACCCCTATTTCGCGAAGTACACGTTCACGCCGAACTCCTACCGGGGTATCGCCGAAGAGGCCCACACGGTGGGGGTGCCGGCCCTGTGGATCGCGGGCAAGGACGTTGCCCCGGCGCTGGTGCAGAAGATGGCGGCCACGGTCTACAGCCCCGAGGGCCACGCGCACATGATGAAGGTCCACGCGGGCTCCAAGGACATGGCGCCCAAGACGGCGCTGCTGGGGATCACTATTCCCCTGCACAAGGGCGCGGAGGACCACTGGAAGTCGGCGGGGGTGAGCATCCCCGAGAACATCCGCGCGCGGTGAGCTGAGCCCGCGCGGATGGCCGACGCGACGCCGCAGGCCCGGCGCCTGACCGGCGCCTGGCACCCCGCCGCCCAGCTCATGCTGGGCGGCGTGTCGCTCTACTTCCTGTGGGCGACCTCCTTCGGCGTGGTCCCCCTCCAGTACTTCCGCGGCATCGCCGTGCTCTACAGCCTGGTGCTGCCGTTGCTCCTCTACGGGGCCTGGCGCAAGAGCCGACCCGACCGGCCCACCATTGTCGATCTTGCCCTCGTCGCGGCCACCGCCGTCGGCGTCGGCTACTGGATCGTCGAGCACGAGCAGATCGCCTATCGCGCCGGCGCCTATACCGAGCTCGACTTCTGGCTGGGCGTGGTCTTGATGCTGGTGTCCATCGAGGCCGCTCGGCGCGTGCTGGGCTGGGGCATGGCCCTGTGCGCCGTGCTCCCCATGGCCTACGCCCTGTTCGGCGCCTACCTGCCCTTCGTCATCGGCCATCGTGGCTTCACGCTGCGGCGGATCGTGGAGTTCGTCTACCTGACCTCCGATGGCATCTTCGGGGTGATGGCCGACGTCG
>JBOHPM010000137.1:0-7742 GCA_050731715.1 Candidatus Rokuibacteriota bacterium | reverse complement strand
GTGGTGCGTGGCCCGATCACCCGGGAGGAGACTCGATGGCGATCTGGGACGATGTGATTCCCGAGGCGGAGCGCCAGGTCTATGCGAAAGGCGGCATGGGACAGGGGCGGGTCGGCATGGGCGAGAAGCCGGCCATCATCGTGGTGGACATGACGTACGGCTTCGTCGATAGCGCCTTCCCCCTCGGCCACAGCCCCACCGGCTACCCCGCGGTCGAGGCCATCCGTCGTCTGCTGGATCACGCCCGCCCCCTCGGCATCCCGGTCTTCTACAGCCGCTCCAGGTCCGGGGCCACCACCTGCGAGCGCGGGCGCTGGAAAGGCGGCGGCTCCATCGCCAACCCCGGGATGCTGGATCCCAAGGCCAACACGATCGTGGCCGACATCGCTCCGCAACCCGGGGACATCGTCATCGCCAAGACCTGGCCCAGCGTCTTCTTCGGCACGGATCTGCCCAGTTATCTCATCTACCACCGGGTGGACTCCCTGGTCGTCACCGGCATGGTGACCAGCGGCTGTGTCCGGGGGACGGCCATCGACGCGTTCTCCTACAACCTGCGCGTCATCATCCCGGAGGAGTGCGTAGCCGATCGTGGCCCGACCAGCCACAAAGTGGCGCTCTTCGAGATCCACATGAAGTATGGCGACGTCCTCCCGCTGCACCAGGTGATGGCCGAGCTGCAGTCGGCGGGCGCCGGACGAAGCCGACCGGCCGTTCCCGCCGCCGTCTAGACCGAAAGGGAGAGAGCACAGTATGAGGACCATGGGGCGAATCGCGGTGATGCTGGTGCCCTTGATGCTGCTCGCCGTGACCGGTGGCGGGAGGCCGGCCGCCCAGCCCGGCAAAGTCGTCATCAAGTTCTCCCACAATCAGCAGACGATCACGCCGCCCCACAAGGCGGCCGAGATGTTCAAGCAGATGGTCGAGGAGCGTACGAAGGGCTATTACGAGGTCCAGATCTACCCCGCCCAGCAGCTGGGCGGCCTTCGTGACCAGGTGGAAGGCGTGGCGCTGGGCACCATCGAGGTGACCCAGCAGACGCCCCCCACCATCTCGCTCTTCGTTCCCAAGGTCATGGTCCTGGACTTTCCGTTCCTGTGGACCGACGAGGAAGCCATGTGGAAGGTGCTGGACGGCCCGATCGGTCAGGAGCTGCTCCAGTCTCTGGAGGCCAAGGGACTGAAGGGCGTGGACTTCTGGAGCTCGGGATTCAAGAACTTCACGTCGGGCCGCAAGCCGATCCGGACGCCCGACGACTTCAAGGGCATGAAGATCCGCGTCATCCCCTCGCCGCTCCTCTCGGCCCAGTACGACGCCTGGGGGGCCAGTCCCACGCCGGTGGACTTCAAGGAGCTCTACACCGCGCTGCAGCAGGGGCTGGTGGATGGCCAGGAAAATCCTCCCGGGACCATCGTGGACGTCAAGCTCTACGAGGTCCAGAAGTACATGACCGAGAGCCGCCACGGCTTCCTGCACTACGTCATGATGTTCAACAAGAAGTGGTTCGACGCCCAGCCCAAGGCGAACCAGGAGATCCTCGTTCAGGCCATGAAGGAAGCCGGGCGCTGGGAGCGGAAGGCCATGCTGGACCGTGACGCCGAAGCCACCCGGCGCATCAAGGCCGCGGGCGTCGAGGTCGTGGCCCTCAGCCCGCAGGCCCGCGAGCAGTTCCGTCAGCTTTCCCTGAAGGTCCACGAGAAGTTCGCGGAGCGCGTGGACAAGGACTACCTGCGGCGGGTGTACGCGGAGATCGAGAAGGCCACCAAGAAGTAATCGGCCGCGGGGCCCGGGTGGTGCTCCAGCGCATCCTCGCCCACGGCATGGTGGCGGCCACGATCTTCGTCATGGCCGTCCAGGTGGTCGTGGTGCTGGCCGGGGTGGTCTCCCGTTATGTCGTCAACCGCCCGATCGCGGGGTCCGACGAGATCGCGACCCTGGTCCTGGTGTGGCTGACATTCCTGGGCGGCGCCGTCGCGCAGCGGCGGCGGGCCCACCCGAGCGTCAGCCTGCTCATCGAGCGCCTCGATCCTCGCGCCGTCCCCTACGTCGACGCCGCGGTCCGGCTGGTCGAGGTGTGCTTCTTCGCCGGCGTCTGCTGGCAGAGCCTGGGACTGTTCCAGCTCCGTTGGGGCGAGCCGTCCGCGGGCGCCGGGTTCGACATGGGTCTCTATCCCGCCGCGCTCATCGTGGGCGTCGCCGCGACCCTGCTCTTCGGGCTGGGCCAGCTGGAGGCCGTGCCCCGGCGGCCGCGGTTGGCCGTGCTGGCCGGCGCCGGCGGGCTCGCCGGGCTCTATCTGCTCGCGATCCGGGTGGGCGGCTTCGAGCCCGCCCGCATCGACGCCACGGCGCTCTTGATCGCAGGCTTCGCCCTGCTCCTCGTGCTCAACGCCTCGCTGGCCGTGGCGCTCGGATTCCCTGCGCTCCTGTACTTGATGATCCTGGGCGGGCCCAACCTCCTCATGCTGCCCCAGCGGCTCATCGCGGGGGCGGACAACTTCGTCTTGCTCGCCATCCCCCTGTTCATCCTGGCGGGCGCCTTGATGGAGACCGGGGGGATCTCCCGCCGTCTGGTGGACCTGGCCATGGCGATCGTCGGGCACCTGCGGGGCGGGCTGGCCCACGTGACGGTCGTCGCTGAGGTGCTGTTCTCGGGCATCTCGGGCTCCACCACGGCGGACGTCGCGGCGATGGGCGCGCTCCTGATTCCCCCCATGGAGAAGGCGGGGTACCGGCGCGAGGAAGCGGTGTCGATCGTGAGCGCCGCCTCGGCCATGGGCATCCTGGTGCCGCCCTGCCTGCTCATGGTCATCCTCGCCGCCATCGCCGACATCTCGGTGACGGCGCTCTTCCTGGCCGGCTTTCTCCCCGCCGCCGTCCTGGCCGGGACGCTGATGCTCCTCATCTACGTCAAGGCCCGGCGCCAGGCCTGGCCGGTGGCCGCCCCCGCGTCGTGGCGGGGCCTGGGGTCCGCGGCGCTCCACGCCTTCCTGCCGCTCATGCTGCCCGTCCTCATCTTCGGGAGCATCTTCACGGGCGCCGCCACGGTGACCGAATCCGCCGTGCTGGCGGTCGTGTACGCGCTGATCCTGGGCGTGGGCGTGTACCGGGAGACACCGCTCCGGGACCTTCCCCGCCTGTTCCTCGAAAGCGCCATGCTGAGCTCGGTGGGCATGTGGCTCATCGCCAGCGCCTCGGTGTTCACCTGGCTGCTGGCCCGGGATCAGGTCCCGCAGATGGTCTCCGGCTGGGTCCTGGCCATCTCCGGACAGCAGTGGTTCTTCCTGCTGGCCAGCGTCGTGATCTTCGTCTTCTTCGCCGCCCTCCTCGAGGGATTTCCCGCGGTCATCATCCTGGGGCCGATCTTCTATCCCATCGCCGCCCAGATGGGGGTCAGCACGCTGCACTTCTCCATCATCATCGTGGCTTGTGTGGGGATCGGGCTCTTTCTGCCCCCGGTGGGCGTGGGCCTGTTCATCGCCTGCGGCATCGCCCGTTCCACGATGGCCCGCGTGATGTGGTTCTTCTGGCCCTATCTGCTGGTGCTGCTCATGGGTTTGCTGATCGTCTCGTTCGTGCCGTGGATCACCCTGGTGCTCCCGGAGACGTTCCTCGGATTACGATGACGGGGACATCCTTCGACGCCGCCGTCGTCGGGGGCGGGCTCCTGGGCACCGCCACGGCGTATCACCTCGTCAGCGCGGGGGCCCGCACGGTGCTGGTGGACCGGGCGGACAGCGGCCGCGCGACCGACGCCGGCGCCGGCATCCTCTCCCCGGAGACGAACAGCCGCGATCCCGAGGCGTGGTCTCGCCTGGCGGTGGCCGCGGTGCAGTACTACCCACGGCTCATCGAACGGCTGGCCGGCGAGCAGGCCGGCGATACCGGCTATGCGCGGTGCGGGAAGCTGGTCGTCGCCGTGTCCGACGACGAGATCGGGCCCTTCGCAAGCGCCCGGCGCATCATCTTCGAGCGCCAACGAGCCCGCGGCTGGCCGACGCCCGCAGACCTTTGCGAGGCCACGGCCGCAGAGGCCCGCGAGCTGTTTCCCCCGCTGGCGCCGGTGCGCGGCGCCATCTACTCGCGGCTCGCCGCGCGCGTGGACGGCCGGCTCCTCAATCGCGCGCTACGGACGGCCGCCGAGGCCCGCGGGCTGCACACCCGTGAGGGAAGCGTGGAGCGGCTGGTGATCGAGGTCGACGCGGTGCGGGGCCTGGTGGTCGATGGTGAGAGGGTGCTCGCTGGGGCCGTGGCCATCGCCGGTGGCGCATGGTCGGAGGCCTTCGGTGCGCAGCTCGGTGTCAGCATCCCGGTGACGCCGCAGCGGGGACAGATCATCCACCTCGGTCTCCACGGCACGGACACGAGCCGCTGGCCCATGGTGAGCGCCTTCCACCAGCATTACCTGGTTCCCTGGGGGGACAGCCGGGTGGTCGCGGGCGCGACTCGCGAGACGGGCTCCGGCTTCACGCCCCACACCACGACGGCTGGGGTCCGCGAGGTGTTGGGCGAGGCGCTCCGGGTCGCGCCGGGGCTGGCCCACGCCGAAGTGCGCGAGATCCGCGTCGGGCTGCGGCCGCTCACCCCGGACGCGTTGCCCATCCTCGGGCCGGTCCCTGGCATTCCGGGGATCTTCCTGGTCACCGGCCATGGGCCCACCGGGTTGACGCTCGGCGCCTACAGCGGCAAGGTCGTGGCCGATCTGATGCTCGGGAAGTCGCCCGAGACGGATCTGAGCCCGTTCTCGGTCGCTCGCTTCAGTTCGGCCGGCCAGCAGCCTCGCTGACGAAGTTTCGACGCTCGGCTGTCGAACCTCCGGGCTCCCCTCTCCGGCGACCTATCGATCCTTCGTGGAATCTCAACGTCTTCCGGGTCAGCCACAGGCGAACGCGGACCTGGCACGGCCAATGCCAACGCCCCGGGTCATGGTCATGAATCGCACCCAGGCCCTGGCGCTCTTCCTCGCCACCGGCCTGGCGTTCGAAGGCTGCGCGTCGAGACTGGGAAGGAAGCCTCCCCAGCTCCCGCTCCTTGACGGAATGACCCGTCTGACGGTGCGACTGGAAAACATCGACCAGTGGTATGCGGGAGCGCGAGGCACCGAGATCGCCATCGCCCTTCCTGACGGCTCGCGCTTCCCCGCAATGCTTCCCGCGATGGTCCAGGAGCAAGCCGACGCTCGGCGGGAGTGGCTGGCGACCGATCTCCAGGAGCCACCGGAGCTGCCACTCCCCGTTCCGGGGAGGCAAACCAGGGAGAAGGTCGCCACGGGTGTCGTGCTCGCAGCGTGCCTGCCAACGCTGGCAGGGTATGTGATTCCTCCGGTCATGCTCGCCGCTGCCCCGCTCTGTCTGGGCACCTATGCCGCCGTCTCCCCGATGCTCCCCAAGGAGCCGAAGCCACCCTCGGACGCCGAGCGGCGGCGACTGCGGTTGAACGACGATCTCCATGCGCTCAGAATGGTGGACCTCATGCGGGGCGAGGCCGCCACCGCGGTCCTCTACTTCCCGATCGCCAGCGATATTGTCCGCGACACCCCGGGGGCGTCGCTCACCGTGCCGTTCGTCGACGGGTACGAACGGGAGCTGGCCGTCGTTCGTGTACCGCTCACGGAGGCCGAGCCATGATCGACACCAGGGCCATTTTCCTCCCCGCCTTGATGCTCGTGTCCTGCACGTCACTGACACCAGTGAGGCCCGATCAAGTCCACACAGATCTGAAGGCGGGCGACACGGTAGAGATCGTCACCCGGGACGGGAACACGACGACGTTCGACATCGTCGCCGTCATCCCTGAGGCGATCGTCGGGAAGGACCGCCGGATCGCGTTGGCCGACATCGCGGAGCTCCAGAAGCGCAAGGTCGACGCCGGTAAGACGGTCGGACTGATTGCCATCATTGCCGGCTTCGTCGCGATGATCGGACTCGCGGTGCTCGGTTTCGCGGCGCTCGGTGGCGCGCTCTGATGTCCTGGGTCGGAGGTGACGCATGGCCGTACTGGCTCTTCTCATCGTCGTGGTGATGGTCGCCGCCGCCTGTGGCGGCCCCACGCAGACCAGGCCGCACCAGTGGCACGGCGCCGGCGGGATCATTCCGACACAGGAGGACAAGGACGCCGGGCTGGTCGGCATCGCGCCCGGCTTCGATATCCGGCGATACCCTACCGTCGTCGTCGATCGCTGCGCCGTCGCGGAGTCCCAGATCAAGGATGCGGAGGACCGCGAGCTCGCCCGGACGATGCCGGTGTTTCTGCAAGCCGAAACGGTCCGCCGCCTGGTTGCTACCAACCTCTTCAGCCGCGTCGTCAGCGGGGGGGAGGCCCCGCTGCTCGCCGGACCCGAGCCCACGCTCCGGATCGAGTGCGTGATGACACGGCTGGCGCCAGGGTCCATGGCAGCTCGTTTCAGCCTCTACACCGCGGCTGCCGGACGGACGAAGGCCGAGGTCGAGTTTCGCTTCGTCGACGCGCGGACGGGTTCGATCGTGATGGTCACCGCCGACCGGCGTGTCGCCCAGGGCATCGAGAGTGAAGTCCTGCTCCGTGCGTCCTTCGACGACATGGCGCGCGACCTGGCGAAGTTCCTCGATCGCCTGAGCCGTGGCGAGGCCCCGCGCAAGTAAGACCGGGCGGGAGACCTCCCTACACGAGCAGCGCCGGCTCTTCGATCAGGTCGGCGAGCGCGCCCAGGAACTGCGCGCCGCGGGCACCGTCAATCGCGCGGTGGTCGCAGGACAGCGTCAGCACCATGGTGGGCTGGACCGCCGGTTGGCCGTTGACGGCGACCACGCGGTCGGCGATACGGCCGACGGCCAGGATGGCGGCCTGGGGCGGGTTGACGATGGCGTTGAAGGCGTCGACGCCGTACATGCCCAGATTGCTGATGGTGAAGCCGCCGCCCTGGATGTCGGCCGGGCGCAGCTTGCCGGCCTGGGCGCGGCTCACGAGGTCCTCGCGGCGCGCCGCGAGCTCCGGGAGCTTCAGCGTGTCGGCGCGCTGGACGACGGGAACGACCAGGCCGTCGTCGATGGCCACGGCCAGGCCGATGTTGATCTCGGCATGGCGAACGATCGCGCCGTCCCTCCACGAGGCATTCACGCCCGGGTGCTGCGCGATCGTCGCCGCGACGAGCTTCACCAGCAGATCCGTGTAGGTGATCCGGGCGCCGGTGTGCTTGCTCGCCTTCTCCCGCCAGGAGACCAGGCGGCCCACGTTGACCTCGCGCACCAGATAGAAGTGGGGCGCGGTGGTCCAGCTGGCCGTCATGCGCTCGGCCATGATGCGCCAGACGTTGCTCACGCCGCCGGCCGCGGGCTGCGCGACCGGGACTGCCGGCGCCTTCGCCGCGCCGATATCCGCGGCGAGGATGGCGCCGCCCGGGCCCGAGCCGTGGAGCGCTCTGATGTCGACACCCCGCTCGGCGGCCAGGCGCCGCGCCTTCGGTGACGCGGCGGCCAGGCGCGCTGCGGTCCCGTCGCCCTTCCGGCTCTCGACGTAGGCCAGGACGTCGGCCTTTTCGATCCGCCCGGTGGTCGTCGTCACCCGGGCGAGATCGACGCCGTGCTCCTCGGCGATCTTACGGGCCAGCGGCGACGCCTTGACCGCCGTAGCCGCCTCGGGCCCCGCCCGGCCCGGGCCCGCAGACACCGCTTCCACCGCTGACGCCGCCACCGGCCTGCCCCCAGACGCCGGTCGACCGCTACCCGCCTCGCCGGGCGCCGCGATCACCGCGATGGCCTGGCCCACCG
>JBOHPM010000136.1:0-7776 GCA_050731715.1 Candidatus Rokuibacteriota bacterium | reverse complement strand
GCCCGCGCCGCCGGGCTGGTCTTGGCGCTCCACGAGCCGATGCCCGTCACCCCCTCGGCGTCGGCGCCGATGACCTGCTTGTAGACGGCGAAGGCCGTGCCCACCGCGGTGAAGAACACCCGCGGATTGAAGCTGATCTCCTTGGCCTGCTTGCTGGCCAGGATGGTGTCGGGCGGATAGGTCAGGCCGACGAAGGCATCGGGGTTCTTCTCCTTGATGGCCCGGAGCACCGGCGACAGATCCTTCACGCCCAGGGGATAGCTCTTCTTCTCGACGATCGCGATGCCCTTGGCCTTGACGGCCGGCTCGAAGGCGGCGATGTTCTCGAGCCCGAACAGATCGTCCATGTAGATCACGGCCACCGTCTTGACGCCCTTGGCGGCCAGCATGTCGGCCGTCGCCTGCATCAGCACGTAGGACTGCGGCAGCATCGAGAAGAAGTGGGGCAGCTTCATGTCGATGAGCTTCATCGACAGGGCCGTGGGGGCCAGCATCGGATAGCCGTGGCGGTTGGCCAACGGGGCCACCGCGAAGTTCATGCCGGAGCCCCAGGGGGGTAGGATCAGGTCCACCTTGTCGGTGGTCATCAGTTTTTCGAAGGTGCGCACCGCCGTCTCCACGTCGCTTCGATCGTCGTAGCCGATCAGCTCGATCCTGCGCTTTTGACCCTTGACGGAGAGCCCGCCAGCGGCATTGATCTGATCGGCCCACAGGATGTAGTTGGGCTCCTGGGTAACCTGAGCGCCGGGAGCGAAGGGGCCGGTCCGCGAGATGGCATAACCGATCTTGATCGACGGCGCCGCGGACTGGGCGAACGCGTCGAGCGTCCCACCGAACAGCACGAGGGCAACCAGTCCCCAGGTCAACACAGGCATCATCGTGGCATCTCCTCCTCGGCGGGTTTGTCGTGACCCGTGATCGCGGCGCGGCAAGGCGCGGCTATTCTCGCCAAACGGACAGGTGTTGGCAACGTCGATCCACGAGCGGCCCCATGGCGCCGGGCGGTGGGAAGGCGCCCGTGCTAGGCTCTCGGGGCGGAGGTCCGCGTCTCCCTCTGCAGGCCCGGCACGTCGAATACTCGGCGATCGCTTCATCGGATGACGACGCCCGGCCTTCGGATCGTTTGCTGGAGTTGGCCCTCAGAGCGGCGAGTCGCGCCCGCACCGTGTCGATGGCCAGCATCGTGGCCCGGATGAAGAGGCCGCCCTATTCCACGTGAGAGTTGGCCTAATAACATACAGAGACAGGGGATCACGATGCCAAACAGCTTACCGTTGACGATCGCCCTGGTGGCGGCGCTGATGATCCGGCCCGCAGCGGGGGCGGAGAAGATCATCCTCGACGGCTCAAGCGGAATGCTCCCGCTCGCTACGGCCCTGGCCACGGCCTATCAACGGCAGTCGTCTGATCCCGTGGTCGAGATCGGAAAGGGACTGGGAACGGGGGCACGGCTTCGAGCCCTGGCGGACGGGACGATCGACATCGCCCTGGCCAGCCACGGCGTTCGTCCCGAGGATGTCCAAAAGGGCAGCTTGAAGGTCATCGAGGTGGCGAAGGGGGCGATCGTGTTCGCGGTCAACGCGAGTGTCCCTCTCACCAACATCACCGAGTCACAGGTATGCGAGATCTACAGCGGCAAGATCCGGAGCTGGCAGTCTTTGGGTGGTACTGACAGCTCCATTGCCGTGTTCACCCGGCCAGCTGCAGAGGTGGATCCCGAGGTGATTCGTGCAAAGGTTGGCTGCTTCAAGGATCTGACGGAGGTCGAAACGGCCAGAGTGATGGCTCGGGGCGGCGACATGGCCAAGGGGCTCGCCGACACTTCTCACGCGGTCGGCATGACCAGCATGACGGTGGTGGAACAGAGCGGAGGAAAGGTGAAGGCTCTAACCCTGAACGGTGTCGCTCCCATACCAGAGAACGTGCGAAGCGGCCGCTACTTTCTCACCCGTGACTTTCTGTTCGTCATCAAAAGAGAACCCGCGGCTCCCATCAAGAAGTTTCTCGACTTCGTTCTGAGTCCTGCCGGCGACCGCGTGATTCTGGCCAACGGCGCAGTGCCCCTGCGATAGAAGAAAAGACACGTTGCTTACGGTCCGCCCTCGGCCGCGCGTGGGATCTCGGGTGGTTTTGCCGGCCCGGTCGGGCGCCCTGCCCGATGGCCGCACCGACCTGGCGAGCAAGTCTGCGGTATGATTGGCTGCCGCCGCCGGCATGCTTCCTGCGAACGTCCCGCACCGAACCGCGCGAACATAGAATCCGCGCTGGAGAAGGAGGCGCCTATGAGACCGCGTTCATTCGCCGCTCTGTTCGTCCTTGTGACCCTGCTCTGGGCCGGCCCGGCCCTAGCTCAGCAGCCCTCGGCCCGAGAGAAGCTCGGCACCGTGCATTTCAAAGTCTCCTGCAGCCCGCCGGCTCAGGCTCAGTTCGACCGGGCCGTCGCGCTGCTCCATTCGTTCGCGTACGCTGACGCCCGCAAGGCCTTCTCGGGCGTCGCCGAGACCGATCCCTCCTGCGCCATGGCCCACTGGGGGACGGCCATGGTCAGCCTGGGGAATCCGCTCGTCGGCGCGCAACCGCCCGAGGCGCTCAAGGCGGGATTGGAGGCCGCCCAGCGGGCCAAGGCCGCCGGGCCCAAGACCCCGCGCGAGCGCGACTGGATCGCGGCGATCGAGACCTTCTACAAGGATCATGACAAGGTCGACCACCGGACGCGCTCGCTGGCGTACGAGAAGGCGATGGAGGCGCTGGCCGCACGCTATCCCGAGGACCGGGAGGCGTCGGTTTTCTACGCGCTCGCCCTCAACATGACGGCGCCGCCCACCGACAAGACGTATGCGAATCAGCTCAAAGCGGCCGGGATCCTCGAGAAGGTGTTCGTCGAGCAGTCGAACCACCCCGGCGTAGCTCACTACCTGATCCACTCCTATGATTACCCGGCCATCGCGGCCAAGGGCTTGACGGCCGCGCGGCGCTACGCGAGCATCGCCCCCGCGGCGCCCCACGCCCTGCACATGCCGTCACACGTGTTCACGCGGGTGGGGTCCTGGCAGGAGTCGATCGACTCCAACCTTTCCTCCGCCGCCGTCGGCGACCAGCCGCAGCGCCTCCACGCCCAGGACTACATGGTTTACGGGTACCTGCAGCAGGCCCAGGACGGAGAAGCCAAGCGAGTGGTGGAGGACATTCGCCGCGTGACGCAGGTGAACATGAAGCACCCGGTGGTCTTTGCCGCCGGGTATGGGCTCACCGCCATCCCCGCCCGCTACGCGCTCGAGCGCGGTCGCTGGGCCGAGGCGGCCGCGCTGACGTTGCCGACCGCCGAGTTCGACTGGAAGCGCTTTCCCCAGGCCGAGGCGGTAACCGTGTTCGCCCGGGGGCTCGGGGCTGCCCGCAGCGGCAACGCGGCCGGTGCGCGCAAGGAAATCGAGCGGCTCCAGGAGCTTCACACCGCGCTGGTAGCGGCCAAGCAGGCCTACTGGGCCGAGCAGGTCGAGATTCAGGGGCGGATCGTCGCGGCCTGGGTGGCCCGTGCCGAGGGCAAAGTGGACGAGGCACTCCAGACGATGCGGGCGGCCGCCGACGCCGCGGACTTGACGGAGAAGCACATCGTCTCGCCCGGCCCGCTGGTTCCCGCTCGAGAGCTGCTCGGCGAGATGCTGCTCGAGGCCAAACGCCCGGCCGAGGCCCTCAAGGAATTCGAGGCCTCCCAGAAGAAGGAGCCCAACCGCTTCCGTGGCTTCTACGGGGCGGCCCGGGCTGCCGAGATGGCCGGCGATCGCGACAAAGCGGCGCGGAACTATCGGGAGCTGCTGGCACTGTCCCAGAGGGCTGACGCCGAACGGCCCGAGATCCAGCAGGCCAAAGCGTTTCTCGCTCGCAAGTGAGGGCGATGCTCGGCGGCCGGGCCTTCGGGCCCGGCCGCCCCGCTCGGCGCCCGACCCCCTGAGTCATCCGTGCCCAACCTCTTCGACTACGACTTCCTGACGACGCGGCGGGCCTTGAGCTCGTGGCGCGGCAGCGTGCGGGGCGCGACGGCGTGCACGTCGAGCCGCAGACCCATTTCGGCCCGGAAGGCCTCCTGGACGGCCCGGCTCAGCGTCGCGTCGGCGGCCTCGATGAGCACCCGGACCTGGTCGAGCTCGCCGTCCCGGAAGACCTCGATCTGGAACTCCTCGACGGCGCGGAAGCGGCGCACGATCGCCTCGATGGTTGAGGGAAAGACGTTCACCCCGCGGACGATCAGCATGTCGTCGAGGCGCCCGAGAATCCCGTTCTCCAGACGGAGGAAGGTGCGGCCACACCCGCACGGCGCCGGCGCGAGCCGGACCCGGTCGCCCGTCCGGTAGCGGATCGCTGGCGAGCCGAGCCGGCCGAGATTCGTGAGCACGAGCTCGCCCTCGGCGGCCGGCCGCCCCGTCGCTGGATCGATCACCTCGGTGATGAACTCGCTCTCGTTGACGTGCAGGCCGGCCTGCGCGGCGCATTCGTACCCGTAGGCGCCCATCTCGGTCATGCCCGCGTGATCGAACGCGCGGGCCCCCCAGCCCTCCTCGATGCGGGCCCGGACGGCGGGGATGCTCGCCCCCGGCTCGCCGGCGTGGACGGTGGTGCGCACGCCGAGCTTGCGAACGTCCAGGCCGCGCTCGCGCGCCACCTCCAGCAGGTGCAGGGCATAGGACGGCGTGCACACGAGCGCGGTGACGCCGAGCCGCTCCATGCCGGCCAGGCGGGCGGCCGAATCCTGGCCGCCACCGGGAACGGCGAGGGCCCCGAGGGCCCGCGCGCCCTCGAAGCCCGCCCAGAAGCCGATGAAGAGCCCGAACGAGAAGGGGAAGAAGACACGGTCGGCGGCGGTGAGACCGGCACCCTGCAACACGAACCCCCAGCAGCGCAGCCACCAGTCCCACGACTCCTGCGTGTCGAGCCAGCGGATGGGCGTCCCGCTGGTGCCCGATGTCTGGTGCACGCGGACGTAGCGGTCCAGCGGGAACGTGAGGTTCGTGCCGAACGGCGCGTGGGTGGCCTGATCATCGACCAGCTCGGCCTTGTGGGTGAAGGGCAGGCGCGAGAAATCGTCCCACGAGCGCAGGTCGTCGGCGCCACCCAGGCCCGCGCCGGCCCACTTGAGCCTCACGAACCGATTGCCGCTATCCGTCGCCAGCAGCCTGGCCGCCAGGGCCCGGAGCTTGCGCCACTGCAGCTCGCAGAGCCGCTCGCGGGGGAGGGTTTCGAGATCGGCGTCGAACACCTCAGCTCCGCAGCTTGAAGCGCTGGATCTTGCCGGTCGCGGTCTTGGGCAGCTCGCCCACGAACTCGATCCAGCGCGGATACTTGTAGGGCGCGATCTTGTCCCTGACGAACGCCTTGAGCTCCTCGGCCAGCGCCGGAGAGGCCTGGGCCGGCTCCTTGAGGACGACGAAGGCCTGGGGCTTGACCAGCCGGTCGCTGTCCTCCTTGCCCACCACGGCCGCCTCGAGGACGGCGGCATGCTTGATCAAGGTGGACTCCACCTCGACGGGCGACACCCAGATGCCACCGACCTTGAGCATGTCGTCGGCGCGCCCCGCGTACCAGAAGTAGCCGTCCTGATCCCGGGAGTACTTGTCGCCGGTGTGGATCCAGGGCCCGACGAGCGTCTCCTTGGTCTTGTCGTGCTTGTTCCAGTAATAGGCCATGGTGGAGTCGCCCTTGACCCTGAGGTTGCCGATCTCCCCGGCCGGCGTGGGCCGCCCCTCGTCGTCCACGATGATGGCCTCGTAGCCGGGCACCGGTTGTCCCGACGAGCCGGGCCGCGCCGAACCTGCCCGGTTCGACAGGAAGATGTGCAGGATCTCGGTGGTGCCGATGCCGTCGAGGATCTCGACGCCGAATCGCTCGCGCCAGCGGCGGTAGATCTCCTCGGGCAGGGCCTCGCCGGCCGACACGCAGAGCCGCAGGGACGAGAGGTCGAAGCGCGTCTCGGCTTCCTTGACCGCCAGCATCGCCGCGTAGAGTGTGGGCACGCCGAAGAAGATGGTGGGGCGATGGCGACTCAGGACCTCGAAGACCATCTCGGGCGTCGGGCGGTGGGGAATGAGCACGCTCTGGGCGCCGACACCCATCGGGAAGTAGCCGGCGTTGCCGAGGCCGTAGGCGAAGAAGAGCTTGGCCGCCGAGAACACTTTGTCCGTGGGCCGGATGCCGAGGACCTGCCGGGCGTAGGTCTCCTGGCAGATCCACATGTCGTGGTGCAGATGGACGGTGCCCTTGGGAAAGCCCGTCGATCCCGACGAGTAGAGCCAGAAGGCCGGCTCGTCGCGCAACGTGTCCGCCGCCTCCAGCTGCGACGAGGCCCGGGCCACCTGCTCCTCGTAGCCGAGGTGGCCGCCCGGGGCGCCGCCCGCGACGAGCACATGCTTGAGGTGACGGGCCCGGCCCAGCACCGGGCCGGCCTCGGCCAGCAGCGGCGCCGAGATGACGGCGACCCGGGCCCGGCTGTCGTCGAGGAAATAGAGGTAGTCGGAAGCCCGCAGGAGCGTGTTGACCGGGATGGGCACGGCCCCGATCTTGATTGCCCCCCAGAACGTGCCGAGGAACTCCGGGGCGTCCAGGCAGAGCACCAGGACCCGCTCCTCGGCCGCCACACCCAGCTCGCGCAGGGCGTTGCCCGTTCGGTTGGTGAGGTCGAGGACGTCGCCATAGGTGAGTACGCGGTCCTCGCAGATGAACGCCGCCTGCCCGCCCCGCCCCTCGCTCACGTTGCGGTCCACGAAATGCGTCGCGACGTTGAACTGCTGGAGAAGATGGTCCGACGCGTTCATCGGCCGAGGCCGGATGTCAGCGGCGGGCCCGGCGCCGTGGCGAGGTGGCCCTGGTCCGCCCGCCCGGCTTGCCCGCCCGGCGGGCGCTTCCCGCGGTCCGGGCCGGGCGCACGGCGATCGCCTCGATCTCCACGAGCAGCTCCGGGCGCACGAGCCCGCTGATGACCAGCAGCGTGTTGGGCGGGTACACCTTGTCGGGGAAGTAGCCCGGGAAGACTTCGGCTCGAGCCTTCATGAAGCCGGCAATGGCGTCGGCCCGGGTGAGGAACGTCTGCAAGCGCACGACGTCCCGCATCGTGCAGCCAGCCGCCTCGACCACCGTGCGGACGTTCTCCAGCGACTGCTTGGTCTGCGCGATGACGTCTCCCGGGGCTGCCTGGCCCCCTGGGGGGATACCGACCTGCCCGGCCACGAACACGAGCTCACCGGACGTCGTGCTCATCCCGTGGGAATACATGCCGAGCGGCTCTCCCAGGATCTTCGGTGTGATGGCCTTGGGCATGGCTCAGTCTCCCTGGCTCTCGGTATCGATCACGGACCGCATTGTACTCTCGGGGGCCGGCGCACGAACGCGAAGCGGTAGCTCCGACCCCACGTCGCATCGTACCCTTCCAGACCGAGCTCCCGCCGGCCGGCATTGTGCCAGAGACAGAGCACATCCCAGCGGCCGAAGAGCCCGGGCCAGGGATCGTGCAGGAAGACCACCGGGCGCTCGCACTGCACTTCGGGATGCGCGATCCCGAAGTAGAGCGCATCCTCGTACAGGGGTCGCTCGAGTCCGAGCGCGACCGCGCCGCCAATAGCGTCTTCCGCGGTGACGTCGGCATCGAACTCCAGCAACACGATCTCGCGTGCCGCGCTCCTCCCGGAATGCCGGGCGGGAAAGTGCTCCGAGGTCACACAGGAATGTGCGTACCCGTAGTCGCCGGCCTCCACCAGCGCCTCGGTGGAACGGCCGTCACCCGTCGTGATC
>JBOHPM010000135.1:0-7781 GCA_050731715.1 Candidatus Rokuibacteriota bacterium | reverse complement strand
CGCCGAATCCGCTCGCTCATCGCCGGATCGAGCGGGAGCGGTGCCGCGGCCACGGGTCGGCGGCGCGTCCACCGGACGATGAGCAGCGCGACCACCCCCAGCCCGATCAGGACCGCGAGCGGTGGGACCAACCACACCAGCGCGGTGAAGCCCCGCCGGCGAGGCTCCAGCAGGATCCATTCCCCGTACTTGTCGACGAAGTACTCGACGACCTCCGCGGGCGGCTGGCCGGCCGCCAGGCGCTCCCGGATCACCGCGCGCATCTGATTCGCCATCTCCGAGGGGGAGTCGGCCACGGAAAGGTTCTGGCACACCACGCAGCGCAGCTGCGTGGCGATGGTGTGGACCTGCTCCTCGTCGACGTGCCGGGCCGGCTGCTGGGCCTCCACCGGGCTCGCCGGCGCGAGTGCGAGCCAGGCGAGCAGGATTACGAGCCTCCGGACGCTCATGACTCGGCGAGCAGCCGCTCCACGGTGGTGCGGAACAGGTCGGCAGTGACCGCGCCCACGTGCCGGAGACGGACGCGCCCCCCCCGGTCGATGAAGAAGGTCTCCGGCACGCCGAAGACCCCGTATTCGATGGACACCTTGCCGGTGACGTCGCGCGCGTTGGGGAAGGTGAGGCCGAAATCGGCGATGAACTTCTGCGCCTTGTCGTCGGTGTCCTGGATGTCGAGGCCGATGACCATGACGCCGCGCTCGCGCCAGCGTCGCCAGCCCTGCTCCAGCACGGGGGCTTCCTCGTAACAGGCGGGATAGCACCAGGACGCCCAGAAGTTCACCACGACCACCTGCCCCCGGTGCGCGGCCAGCGAGATGGGCTCACCGGTGAAGGCGGTCAGGGTGAAGGCCGGCGCTTGTCGTCCCACCAGCGGCGAGGGAATATCGCGGGGGTTGGTGCGAAACCCGTAGGCGAGCAACACGAGCACCGGCACGGTCGAGAGCGGGATGAGCCAGCGGAGCAGGCGCCTCACGACGATCTCTGTCGCTCGGGCAGGATCGCCAGCGCTGCGCCCAGGGTGAGGACGAGGCCGCCGATCCAGATCCAGCTGACCAGGCGGTTGACCTGGACCTTGACCGTGGCCTGGCGCCCGTCCCGCGTGAAGTCCCCCAAGACCAGGTACAGGTCCTCCCAGAACCCGACCTGGTAGTCCACGCCGGCAATCGGCGACGTCTCCTGGGGATAGAACTTCTTGGTCGGCTGCATGAGCGCGGGCCGGGAGCCGTTGCGGCTCACCGAGAAGCGGCCGACGACCTTGAAGTGATTGGACTCCTCGTTAGCCTGCAGTCCCTCGAAGCGGAATTGGTAGCCGGCGAGCTCGGTTGCCTCGCCGACGGCCAGGGTCGACTCGCGCTGCACCGACCACGCCTGGGAGCCGGTGACCCCCACCACGATCAATAGAATGCCGAGGTGAACGACGAAGCCGCCGTACCGGCGGTTGTGGCGCAGCAGCAGGCCGCCGATGGCCGGAAGCAGCGTCTCGCCCCCGCGCAGCCGGGCCCGGG
Organism: Candidatus Rokuibacteriota bacterium; assembly: GCA_050731715.1. Lineage (GTDB taxonomy): Bacteria > Methylomirabilota > Methylomirabilia > Rokubacteriales > CSP1-6 > 40CM-4-69-5. The sequence goes on along the minus strand of JBOHPM010000135.1, from coordinate 6,276 downwards.
TGGCCCGACCGACGTCCAGCGCGATGGTGGCAGCGACGAACAGGGTCAGGGCCAGGGCCAGCACGGCCACGGCCGAGCGGACGCCCAGGAGGAAGAACACCCCGGCCCCGGCGATCCCCAGGGCGACGGGGACGAGGAAGTTGCGGCGGAGGTTCTGCGGTGAGGCTCGGCGCCAGGCGATGAGCGGTCCCACGCCCATCAGGAAGACCAGGCCCAGGAACAGGGGTACGTTCACCTGGTTGAAGAAGGGCGCGCCCACGCTGACCTTGACGCCACGCAGCGCCTCGGCCAGCAAGGGAAACACCGTGCCGAAGAAAACGGTGAAGGCCGCGGCCACCAGCAGCAGGTTGTTGAGCAGGAAAGCCGACTCCCGGGAGACGACGGAGTCGAGCTGCCCCTGGCTCTGCAGGGCGTACCAGCGCCAGGCTAAGAGGATGAGGGAAACCAGGACCACCAGGGCCAGGAAGGCCAGGAAGAAGACGCCGACCGTGCCCTGGGTGAAGGCGTGGACCGAGGCGATCACGCCGGAGCGCGTGAGGAAGGTGCCGAACATCGTGAGACTGAACGTGAGGATCACCAGCGTGAGATTCCAGAGCTTCAGCATCTGCCGGCGCTCCTGGATCATCACCGAGTGCAGGAACGCGGTGCCCGTCAGCCAGGGCATGAAGGCCGCGTTCTCGACGGGATCCCAGGCCCAGTAGCCGCCCCACCCCAGCACGTGGTAGCTCCACCAGCCGCCGATGAGCAGGCCCAGGGACAGGAAGTACCAGGCGGTGATCGTCCAGCGCCGGGTCAACGTGATCCAGGTGTCGCTCACGCGGCTCGTCACCAGTGCGGCGATGGCGAAGGCGAAGGGCACGGTGAAGCCGGTGAAGCCCAGGTAGAGGGCGATGGGATGCGTGATCATCCCCGTATCCTCAAGGAGCGGGTTGAGGCCCTTGCCGTTCGCCGGAACGGGGCTGAGCCGGGCGAAGGGCGGGGCCGCAACCGTCATGACGAGGAGGAAGAACGCCAGGACCACGAACATGACCGCCAGCGCCCAGGGGTAGAGCTCCCGGGCCCGCTCGCGCTGGCGCAGGACGACGATCACGGTGTAGAGCCCGAGCATCCAGGCCCACAGTACGAGCGATCCCTCCAGCGCGCCCCACACCCCGGTGATCCGATAGTAGAAGGGCGTTCCCAGATTGGTGTTCATGGCGACGTAGCGTACCGAGAAGTCGAAGGTGAGAAAGGCGTAGACCAGCAGGGCGAAGGCCAGCGTGACGAGGGTGAAGACCCCCAGGGCCGCGTGCTGCGCCGATTCGATCAGGCCCGGGCGGCCGGCCCGGCCGCCAGCGCTGGCGGCGACGCCGCCCCACAGGGCCAGGCCCAGGGCCACCAGGAGCGCTCCCTGTCCGAGCTCGGGGATCATCGAGGCGCCTGGAGCGACCTCATCAGCTCCTTGTACCCGGCCTGGCCGTTGGCCGGGGCCTGATAGTCTTCGGAGTGCTTGGCCATGATCAGGCTGGCCTTGAAGTGACCCTCGGGCGACCAGGAGCCCTCGACGACAGCGCCTCGCCCCTCACCGAACAGATCGGGCGCCGTGCCCCGGTGTCGGACGGGGACGGAGGCCTTGCCGTCGGTCAGGGCGAATCTCAGGTCCAGGGTCCTGGGCTCCCAGGTGAGGGAGCCGGGCGCGACGAGGCCCCCCAGGCGATAGGCTTTGCCCGCCGCCGGCGCCGACGCCAGCTCCGAGGGCGTGACGAAGTAGACGGCCGACTGCGTGACGCCGGCGTAGATGAGATAGGCCAGGGCAGCCAGGATCACGAGGCCGCCAACGACGAATTTGGCTTTCATCGCGCCGGCCCGTTCCCTCGAGGGCCGGCCTTGCCGCCGCTCCTCATCCGGGAGCCGACCGAATCGAGCTCCCGCTCGCGGCGCCGCAGGTAGCGCCAGTAGCTGCCGAGCACGACCGCGGCCAGGCCGTAGGCTGCGGCGACGAAGCCCCAGTTGTCGGGCATCACGCGAACACCTCGTGCTCGCGGCGTAGCAGCCGCGCGCGCTTGGACACGAACCACGCATAGAGGAGCAGGAACGCGGCCAGATTGACGAGCAGGACCACCAGGAACACGGGCGGCATCGTGCTGGGTCCCGGCTTGAGGATCGAGGGGGGCTGGTGCAGGGTCCGCCACCAGTACACGGAGAAGTGGACGAGCGGGATGTCGAGCGCGGCCACGATGCCGAGGACGGCCGCATAGCGGGCGGCGCGCTCGCGGTCTTCCACCATCGTGCGGAGCAGAAGGTAGCCCAGGTACATCACGAAGAGGATCGCCACGCTGGTGAGGCGCGCGTCCCAGGTCCACCAGGTGCCCCAGGTCGGCTTACCCCAGATCGCTCCCGAGGCGATCGTGATCCCGGTGAAGAGCACGCCGGCCTCGGCGGAGGCCTGGGCCAGGCGGTCGGCGGCCTCGCTGCGCCGGGCCAGATAGGCGACGGACGCCACGAGGACGACGGCGAAGGCGAGGTAGGCCACGAGCACGCTGGGCACGTGCAGGTACATGATCCGCTGCACGTTGCCCTGGATCTCCTCGCGCGGCGCAACCCCGAAGGCCAGGACCAGACCGGCGGCCAGACCCAGCGCGGTGAGCCATCCCAGGGCCCGGCTCACGGCGTCAGCCCTCCAGCACCGCGTCGAAGGTGAGGATGCCCACGGTGAGATAGACGACGTCGGCGGCGGCCAGGAGTTGGAGCCAGCGGGCGACTGTGGCCAGGGGCTCGCCCAGCATCACGGCCTCGGTGGCCTTGACCGCGCCGAGGAGCACCGGCACCAGGACGGGAAGCAGCAGGACGGGGAAGAGCACCTCCCGAGCCCGGACGTTGGCCGTCATGGCCGCGAACAGGGTCCCCACGGCGGCGACGCCCACCGTCCCCAGGAGCACCACGGCCACGAGCGCGGTGAGGTGGCCCGCAACGTCGACGTTGAAGAAGACAGTGAAGAGCACGAGGATGGCGGCCTCGACCACGAGCATGAGGAACAGATTGCCGGCCACCTTCCCCAGGTAGATCGCCGACTTGTCCCCGGGCGCCAACACCAGCCCTTCCCAGCAATCGTGGTCACGCTCGGCGAGGAACGCCCGACCCAGACCGACCAGCCCGCTCAGGATGAAGCCGAGCCAGAGCAGCCCGGGCAGCGCCGACTTGAGCCGCTCGCGGTCATCGCCAAGCGCGAACTGGAAGAGAAACAGGAGGAGCAGGGCGAAGAACAGCAGAGCGTTGAGCGTCTCCTTCGCGCGCCGCTCGCTGATCAAGTCCTTCCAGAGGACGATCCCGGCCCGTCGCGCGTAGCTCACGAGGCCTCCTCGGTGTGCAGCTCGTAGAGGCGCCGGATGTCCTCGGCCCCCAGCGCGGCGACCGCCGTGTCGTGGGCAACGCGGCCCCCGGCCAGGATGGCGATGCGGTCGGCGACACCGAGGCCGCGGCCGAAACTGTGCGTCGTCATCAGGATGGCGCCGCCGGCCGCCTTCACGGCGGCGAGGTGCCCGTCCAGCCATTTGCCGGCGCGCGGGTCGAGCCCGGCGTACGGCTCGTCCAGCAGCAGCACGCGGGGCGCGGCCAGCACCAGGCGGGCCAGCGACAAACGTCGCCGCATCCCGAGCGAGAAGGTGCGCACCCGCTCCCCGGCCAGCCGCTCGAGGTCGACGGCCCCCAGCGCGGCGCGGAGCTCGTCGCCCGTGGCCGATTGCCCGCCTAGAATCGTCCAGAACTTGAGGTTCTCGAGCGCGGTGAGGTCTTCGTACACCCAGGCCCCGTGGGCGAGCAGGCCGAGCCGGGCGCGCACCCGGTCGGCATCCCGCACGCAATCGAAGCCGGCCACCCGGGCCACGCCGCGCGTGGGCCGCAGCAGGGTGGCCACCACGCGCAGCAGCGTCGTCTTGCCCGCGCCGTTGGCGCCCAGCAAGGCCACGGCCTCGCCGGCGCGGACGTCGAGGTCGACGCCGTCCAACACCCGGTCGGGACCGAAGGCTTTGCCGAGACCAGCGAGGTGAACGAGAGGCTCAGCCGTCATCCGTCACCGGCCTTGGGGCAAATGTCGCGAGGGCGCCCCGTCAGATCCGCATCGCGCGCAGGCGGGCGATGCGCTCCTCGAGCGGTGGGTGCGTCGAGAACAGGTTCATCATGGCCCGCCCGCTGAGCGGGTTGACGATGAACAGGTGCGCCGTGGCGGGATTGGCGTTCATGGGCGCCACATGCTGCGCCACGTGTAGCTTCTCCAGCGCCTTGGCCAGCCCCCAGGTCTTGCCGGCCACCCGCGCGCCGGTGGCGTCGGCGTGGAACTCGCGCGACCGGGAGACGGCCATCTGGATGAGCATGGCGGCCAGGGGCGCGAGGACCGCCATCAGCACCATCGCGATCGGGTTGCTCCCATGCTCCTCGTCGTCGCTGCGGTGTCCGCCGAAGAAGGCGGCCCACTGGGCCATGTGGGCCAGGTAGGTGATGGCCCCGGCCAGGGTGGCGGCCACCGTGGAGATGAGGACGTCACGGTTGGTAACGTGCGCGAGCTCGTGAGCGAGGACGCCCTCCAGCTCGTCCTCGTCGAGCAATCGCAGAATACCCTCGGTGACGGCCACGACGGCGTGCTCGGGGTTCCGGCCCGTGGCGAAGGCATTGGGCGTCTCCGACGGGATCAGGTATACGCGGGGCATGGGGATGCCGGCGCGCGTGGCCAGACGTCGCACCATCGCGTAGACGCGGGGGGACTGGGCTTCGTCGATGGGCTGGGCCCGGTACATCGCCAGCACGATGCGATGGGAGAACCAGTAGGAGAAGAAGTTCATCACCAGGGCCAGGACGAACGCCACCAGCATGCCCTGCTGGCCCCCGACGGCGCCGCCGATCAACACGAGCATGGCGGTGAGCACCGCTAGCAGCATCGCGGTCTTGAAGATATGCGACATGTGGCCCCCCTCTGCTCGCGCTTCGTTTCGCCCCGCGCCTCGGTCCGCCCAGAGCGTAGCAAACGGCCCTGCGGCGGTCAAACGAACGGGTCAAAATCCTTGACTTGCCCGGGACCCGCCGATACACTGAGCCGGTTTAGGGGAAACCCTCTAAACGACAACGAGTTACGGGCTCGCCACGAGAGCGAATCATGATCATTCAAGTGTCCGACATCCAGGACGACGGCCTTCTGGTTGCCAATGCCGGTGAGTTCGTCGCCCCCTTCAGCGACCGGTCTTGGCGGCTTAACGCCGTCCGACTGCAGATCAGCCGTGATGGCGAGGAAGTCGTCGTGGTCGGCGAGCTCGGGGCCACCGTGCCGCTGGTCTGTGGGCGGTGCCTGGAGGAGTTCCAGGTCGACGTGTGCCCCCGGGTCGACGTCCGCTACGCGCCGCGCCCGGCCATCGATGACAGCGTCGAGCTCGGGACCGACGATCTGGATCTGGACTTCTACGCGAACGACCAGCTCAACCTCGCTGCCCTCGTGGAAACGGAAACGACCCTGGCGCTGCCCATGAAACCGCTTTGCCGGGCCGAGTGCCGCGGACTCTGCGCCACCTGCGGCGCCAACCGCAACGTCGTCGACTGTGGATGTCCGATCCGGCCCGCTGACCCCCGCCTGGCCGTGCTCAAAGATCTGGCCAGCCGACTCCCTCACTGAGGACGAAGAGGACCCCCAGATGCCGCTGCCCAAACGCCGCCACTCGAAGACGCGGGGTCGCAAGCGCCGGACCCATTGGAAGCTGGATGCGCCGGCCCACGCCGTGTGCCCCCAGTGCCGGGAACCCAAGCTGCCGCACCGCGTGTGTCCCCACTGCGGGTATTACAAGGGCCGGGAGATCGTCGCCGTCGAAGGTGAGTAGCCGCCGATCAGCATGAAGATCGCCATCGACGCCATGGGCGGCGATTACGGCCCCGCCGTGGTCGTCGAAGGAGCCGTCGCGGCCGCGCGCGAGTACGGGGCCGGGGTCATCCTCATCGGTGACAAGGCGGCCATCGAGCGTGAGGTGGCGCGGCTGAGTGCCGAGAGCCCCGCCGTGGAAATCCGCCACGCCTCGCAGGTCGTGAGCATGGCCGAGAGCCCGACGCAGGCCCTGCGCCGCAAGCGGGACTCCTCCCTGCGGGTGGCGGCTCAGCTCGTCAAGGACGGTGAAGCGGCGGCCTTCATCTCGGCGGGCAACACCGGGGCGGCCATGGCCATCGCCATGTTCGTGATCGGCGTCCTGCCCGGGGTCGACCGCCCGGCCCTGGCTGCGGTCCTGCCGAACCTGAAGCGCTTCACCGTGCTGCTCGACGTGGGGG
>JBOHPM010000134.1:0-7786 GCA_050731715.1 Candidatus Rokuibacteriota bacterium | reverse complement strand
TGCCCGGCGTGTCGGCGATCCCTACCAGGTCCCAGCCCAGACGCTCTCCCAGGGACGCCATGCGAACCGTGTACTCGGGCGAGAACGGCCAGAAGAAGAAGCCGAAGCGGGGCGGAGGCGTCACGCCAGGACGAAGGCGAGCTCCATCGGCTCAGCCGTAGGGCCGGCCGGCGAGCTCGTAGGCCTGATCGATGAGGCGCGCGACCCGCGCGCAGTCGTGGACGCTGATCGGCGGCGGCGCGCCGCGTCGCCAGTGATCCACGGCGTCACGCAGGGCCGTCAGGGCCAGGGGCTCCGGGGGAGCGCCGGGCACAGTCTCCTCGCCGTGGGCCGTCACCAGCCGCAGCGTGTGGCCGGTGAGGATCAGGATCGCGTCGCGGCCGGCGATCTTCCACTCCCCGTCGGTCCCCTCGCCCGGGAACGTATTGCCGACCTCGAGCGTCCCCAGGACGCCGGTGGTCGAGCGCAACAGCACGGAGGCGTAATCCTCCACCGGCTGCCCCAGGGCCCGCCAGGAGAGCTGCGCGCCCGTGACCGTCGCCTCCTCGCCCGTCAGGTGGAGGAACAGGTCGAGGCCGTGGGGCCCGAGGTTTCGCAGGCACCCGCCGCCGGTGATCTTGGGATCCAGCATCCAGGGCGCGTCCCAGGCCGTGTAGCGCGCCGAGGTGGGGCGGTTCTGGCGGATGTAGATGTGCGAGAGCGGACCGAACCGCCCCTCGGCGAGGAGCTGCCGGGCGCGGGCGACGAAGGGCTGGTAGCGCTGGTGGAGGGGGACGGCCACGAACGCCTTCCGCGCCGCCGCCTTCTCGGCGAGGGCTCGCACCTCGTGGGCGTTCACCCCCATGGGCTTTTCCATCAAGAAGGGATAGCCGTGGTCCAGGAGATAGTGGGCGGTCTCGGCCATGGTGTTGTGCGGGCCCAGCGCGATCACGAAGTCGGGATGCGTCCGCGTGAGCATCTCCCGGTAGTCGGTGAAGACGGGCGGGTTGCCCAGGGCCGCCGCCCGCTTGGCGGCGATCGCCGCGCTGGCATCGTGCACCCCGACGAGCTCCACGTCGGGGAAGCCACCGAGGTGGCGCAGATAGGCGGAGTCGTACAGGGAGTGCCAGTGGCTGACGCCGATCGCCGCGACGCGGGCCGTCCCGCTCAATAGCGCCTCCGATGCAGCGGTCGTCTCAGTGGTCCACCCCGCCGGGCGGGCGCCCGGGCGAGACGTCGCGCTCGACGGGCGTCACGGCCTGCCCGGCCAGCAGCCCGCGCAGATCGTCATCGGTCCGTCGGCTCGCGAACTGCCGAAAGCTCTCCCCGTCGTGTCGCTCGGCGAGATAGGCCCGGAGCAATCGTTCGATGGCGTCCGGGACCTCGGTCGCCGGGGCGCGGTAGCCCACGGGACGGGCGGTGCGCTGGTGCTTGCCGACCCCCCCGCCGACACAGAAATAGTAGGCGTCGACCATCGTCCCTTCAACCTTGGTCTTCTTGCCCTCGATGCCGAGGTCCGCGATCCAGTGCTGGCCGCAGCTGTTGGGGCAGCCGGTCACGTGGATCTTGAGGTGCTGCTCGAAGCCCGGCATCCGCGCTTCCAGCTCTTCGACCAGCCAGCGCGCGAACCCTTTGGTCTCGGTGAGGGCGAGCTTGCAGAATTCCGTGCCCGTGCAGGCGACGGTGCCGCGCCAGAACGACGAGGCGCGCAGGCGGAGCCCGGCCCCCTCCAGCTCGCCGGCCAGCGCATCGGCGCGGGAGCGAGGCACGTTGAGGATCAGGAGGTTCTGCATGGTCGTGGTGCGCAGCTCACCGCTGCCGTAGCGGTCGGCGAGGTCGGCGACCCGCTGCATCTGCTCGGCGCTGAGACGTCCGCGCAGCACGGCGAGGCCGGCGTAGACGTACCCGTCCTGCTTCTGGGCGTGTATGCCCACGTGGTCGCGGTACACATCGTCGGGCGCGTCCTCGGCAACTCCGGATTCCAGGGCAAAGCCGATCCGCCGCTCGAGCTCCTCCTGGAACCGCTGGGCGGTCCAGCCGTGCTGGAGGAACAGGAACTTCAGCCGGGCCTTCTCGCGGTCCTGCCGGAGCACCTCGCTGTCGCGGAAGATCTCGGTCACCCCCCGGACGACGGGGAGCACCTGGTTCCAGCGGACGAACCCGTTCAGCGGCACCGCCAGGTGGGGGTTCGTGGAGAGCCCCCCGCCCACGCGCACCGCGAAGCCGATCTCCCCGCTGGCGGGGTGGCGGACGGCGGTCAGGCCCACGTCGTTGATCTCCGGATACGAGCACCACGCCCGGCAGCCGGCAATCGTGACCTTGTACTTGCGGGGGATGTTGTAGAAGGCGGGGTTGCCGTTGAGCATCCGGGTGGCGGCCTGGACCAGCGGCGAGGCGTCCACCAGCTCGTCGGCGTCCACGCCGGCCACCGGGCAGCCCGTGATGTTGCGGGTCACGTCGCCGCACGTGCCCAGCGTGGTGAGCCCGGCTCGCCCCAGGCCCTCGAAGAGCTCGGGGAGATCCTCGATGGCGACCCAGTGTAGCTGGAAGTTTTCGCGCACCGTGATGTCGGCCTGGCCGCGGGCGCTCCGTTCGGCGAAGCGCGCGATCGCGCGAAGCTGGTGCGAGAAGAGCTGGCCGTTCGGAATGCGGATCCGCACCATGAAGTAGGGCACGGCCTTGCCCTCTCCGCCCTTGCCGCCGACCGCCCCGATGCCGTCACCCTGCGTGTAGGCGCCCCACCACCGGAAGTAGGTGTTGAGCCACGCCGCCGGGATCGCCTGATAGCCCTCGCGGGCGAAGCGCCGGATCGCCTCGGCTTGCTCCCACGGGTTCATCTCCCGCTTGAGCCGCTCGACCCGCTGGGCCTTGGTCTCCTTCCGGGCCTCCGCGGGCGCGGCCGGAGGGGCCCCCGGAGCGGGCGAGGCGACGTCGGTTCCGCGCACCCAGTTCCGGAGAATCTCGGCGACTTCGGGGCGGGCGAACTCGGTCGGCACCAGCTCCCCCCGCCCCAGCACCTCGCGCACCGCGGCACCGCTCAGGCCGATCCGGTCCTGGGATCCGTGGGGGCAGGTCTTCGGCGAGGTGACGGTCTCGCAGCGGCGGCAGTAGAAGGTCTCGTCGAAGAACAGGGGCGTGATGCCCAGCGCCTCCGGCGCGAACGCCCGAAAGACCTCGTCCACGGTGAGGGGGCTGAAGGCCCGCTCGATCCCCGCGTACTCGCGCCCGACGATGAAGTGGGTGCACCCGTAGTTCTTCCTGACCAGGGCGTGGAACAGCGTCTCCCGGGGGCCGGCGTAGCGCATGGCGCCCGGGAACACGGCGAGCACGACGCGATTCTTCGGGTAGTACTGCTCGACCAGCACCTGGTAGCAGCGCACGCGCACCTGGGACGGCAGCTCGTCGAGCTTGGTCTGGCCGACGAGCGGGTGGATGAACAGCCCGTCCAGGGGCTCCAGCGCGCACTTCTGGATGTACTCGTGGGCGCGGTGCATCGGCTGCTGGCTCTGAAACGCGGCCACCGTGTGCCAGCCGAGCTCCCGGAAGCGCGCCCGGGCGTCGGCGGGATCCAGGCGGTACGTCTCGAACCCCTTGAGCGGCGGGCGATCGATCAGGGCGACCGACCCGGCGAGCAGGACGTCGCCGCGCGTGAGCTGGTACTGGGCCCCGGGGTGATCGGGGTGGTCGGTGCCGTAGACGAGCGTGGCTTCCTCGCGGCCATCGTAGGGATAGCGCTCCTCGAGGTGGAGGATGCCCACAGGCTCCTCCCACGGCGTGACCAGGGCGAGGTCCTCGCCTTCGCGCAGGGCGTCGGCGGCAGCCCGCCGGACGGCGAGGGTGATCGGAAGCGGCCAGGCGAGCCCGCTGGCCAGGCGCATCTCGCCCAGAACGGCCCGGTAATCCGCTTCACCCATGAAGCCTTCAAGCGGACTATAAGCGCCGACGGCGAGGAGCTCGAGATCGGACATCATTCGGGCGTTGAGCGCGATCCGCTTGAGCGAGCCCGCCCGCGCGAGGGCCTCCTCCCTCGCGTGCCCTCGCAGGACCCGGTCGACCAGCCGCCCCCCATGGGGGGCGACCTGGTGGTTGGCAGTATCAGGCGTCATTGTCGACCGACAATACCAGGAATTGCCCTGGAGGGAAACCCCACCCCACGGCGGCGACGCCGGCCTTGGCGCTGGTATCATGCTCGCGGGTCAAGGAGTCGCCGATGACCGGCTTACCGGAGAAGGACGCGCTGCTCGCGAACCTGAATCGAGTCGTGCAGGACACCCTCGCCTATTTCGAGGGCCCGGGCCGCACGACGACGGCCCGCGTCGACCGCTGGCAGGCCCGCGATGTGCTGATGCACTTCATCTACTTCCACGACGCCACGGCGTGGGGTATCCAGTCGGCGGCCATGGGCGGACCGCTCTGGCCGGTGCCCGCCGATGCCGATACGGTGAACGAGGTGTGCCGCCGCCTGCACGAGCACGAAAGCGTGGACGAGCTGCTGATCCAAGTACGGCAGGCCCACGCCCGTCTGGTCCACGCCGTGACCCAAGCCCCCGATCTCGACAAGCCCTGCTTTCGGCGGTCCACGGGAGACACCATGACCGGACGGCAGCGCCTGGAGCTGCTGGCCAAGCACTGGACCGAACATGTTCGCGAATTGCAGCAGGCGGCCAGGTAGACGGAACGGTCAGTGACGGAAGAGCACGTCTCGTTCGCCTCGGATGGCCTGACGCTCGCCGGCGTCGTGCACACTCCCGACGGGGCGAGCGCGCGGGACCGTCGGCCCGCGCTGCTCGTGCTCCACGGGTTCGGCAGCAACAAGGACGGTGGGGTGGCCCTCGCCGTGGCCAGGCTGCTGGCCTCCTGGGGGTACGTCGCGCTGCGCTTCGACATGCGTGGCTGTGGCGACAGCCAGGGCCAGCGCGGTCGGGTCATCTGCCTCGAGCAGGTCGAGGATACGCGGAACGCCCTGTCGTTCCTGGCCAGCCGCAACAGCGTGGATGCCGAGCGCATCGGGCTGATCGGCAACAGCTTCGGCGCCGCCGTCGCCGTCTATACGGCCGGCGTCGATCCCCGGGTCGCCGCTTGCATTTCCTGCGGCGGGTGGGGGGACGGCGAAAAGAAATTCCGCCGGCAGCACGCCTCGCCCGAGGCGTGGCAGCGATTCGCCGCCATGCTCGAGAAGGGACGGCGGCGGCGGCGGGCCGGTCAATCGCTCATGGTCCCGCGCTACGACATCGTCCCCATCCCGCCCGCGCTCCGCGGCAACCTCGCGAAGGGCTCGATCATGGAGTTCCCGTTCGAGGTGGTCGAGAGCATGTACACGTTCACGGCCAACGACGTGGTCGGCAAGATCGCGCCGCGTCCCCTCCTGCTCCTGCATGCCGCCCACGATTCCGTCACGCCCACCGAGCAGTCCGTCGACCTGTTCCGCCACGCCGGCCAGCCCACCGATCTGCACCTCCTCGCCGACGTCGATCATTTCATGCTTGGCGAGGGCAACCCCCTCGTCACCGACCTCGTTCGGAACTGGCTCGACAAGTACCTCCCCCGGCGACCCGCGTCTCCATGATCGGGCGCAACACGGCGGCCCCGCCGGCGGCCGACGTCGTCGCCGCCGACGCGCTCCGCCGCTTCGCGAGCGACGTGCTGACCCGCGTCGGCATGCCCCCGGCGCATGCGGCCACGGTGGCCGATGTCCTCGTGTGGGCCAACCTGCGCGGCGTGGACTCGCACGGGGTCATGCGGATCCCCCGCTACGTGGAGCTCATCGCCAACGGCGACGTGAATCCCAACCCGAGCCTCACCCGTCAGGTGGACACGGCCGCCGCGGTCGTGCTTGACGCCGACCGTGCCGCGGGGCCGGTGGCCATGACGGCGGCGATGGCCGCGGCCGTGAGCAAGGCCCGCGAGGTCGGCGTCGGACTGGCTTTCGTGCGGGGAACGACGCACACGTCCGCGGTCGGCTATTACGCGCTGCAGGCGGTGCAGCACGGCATGGCGGGCATCGTCCTGTCGGCGTCGGGTCCCAACATGGTCTACCACGGCGCCCGGGCCGCCGGCGTGTCGACGAACCCCATCACCATCGCCGTGCCGGGCGAGCGCGGACCCCTCCTGCTCGACATGGCGACCAGCGTCGTGTCGCTGGGCAGCCTGATGCAGGCCCGCAAGACGGGGCAAGCCATCCCCGCCGGCGTGGCCGTCGACGGCGACGGCACGCTCACCACCGACCCGCAAGCGGCGCGGGTGCCCCTGCCCCTCGGCGGCCCGAAGGGCTCGGGGCTGTCGCTCATGATCGAGTGCCTCACCAGCCTGATGCTGGCCAACCCGCTGCTCGCCGAGGTGCTGGAGGACACGCCCCGCGGGCGCCACCACCGGCAGAACGGGCTGACCCTGGCCATCGACGTCGCTCGCTTCGGCGATCCGGTCACCTTCCGGCGTGAGGTGGATCGGGTGATCCGCGCCCTGAAGGCGCTGCCGCGCCGCCCCGACGTCGACGAGATCCTCATGCCGGGCGAGCGCGGAGATCGCACCTTCGAGCTCCGCCGCCGTGATGGTATTCCCCTCCCCCGGGCCATCGTCGCCGAGCTGCGAGCCCTGGCCGATCGCCTGGGCCTGGCGATGTTCCCGTCGTCGCCCCGTCCCTGATCAACGTGGTGATCAACACAAGGAGCTCGACCATGCGCGTTCACAACCTGTACGCCGACGCCAAGGGCGAATCGCACTGGAGAGACATCGAGATCGACTGGGCCGAGGAGACCAGCGCCGGCAAGCTCTCCAAGCGGCTCCCCGCCACCGGGATCATCTTCCGGCAGGTGCAGCCCACCTACGACCTCGACTGGCATCCGGCTCCCCGGCGCCAGTACATCATCAATCTCGACGCCGGGGTGCGGATCACGGCCAGCGACGGCGAGAGCCGGGTCATCGGGGCCGGTGAGGTCGTCCTGGTCGAGGACACGACGGGGAAAGGCCACCGCTCGCAGGCGGTCGACGGCAAGCTGCGCCACTGCATCTTCGTGCCGGTGGACTAGCCATGGGGGGTGCCCACCCTGTCGTCCGAGCCGACGGGCGGGTGGTCAACGTGGTCCGGCCTCGCGGTCAGCTCTTCGTGTGCGCGACGGGCTGCTGCTGCGGTCGCACCGACGAGGGATTCCCCTCGGTCCCGACGCAGCTCTATCACGACGAGTGGGAGCGCCGGGGCCTCCGCAACGTGGTGCACCTGACGATCGGGGGGTGCCTGGGCCCCTGCGCCCTGGCCAACGTCGTCCTCCTGCTCTTCGACGGCCAGGCCCTGTGGTTCCACTCCATCGACTCGGAAGCGCTGGTGCTGGAGCTCTACGATCACATCGACGCGATGCTGAAGGCCGACGGCCTCCTGCCCGCGCTGCCCGGCCTGGCCCGCTACCAGTTCACGGCGTCGGCCTGGCAGCCGGCGCCCTGAAGACGGGGTTGTCGGTGATATCGATCACTCGGAGAGGACCTCAGGTCATGCCAGTCGGGGGGAGGCGCGAGGTATGGACACGCTGACGGGCGGCCGCGCGGTCGTCGAGCTGCTGAAGGCCGAGCAGGTGCGCTACATCTTCGGGATCGTGGGCTCCACCTTCCTTGAGGTCCTCGACGCGCTCTACGACGATCACAGCGTCGACTACATCAACGTGCGACACGAGCAGGCCGCGGCGTTCATGGCCGACGGGCTGGCCCGCGTCACGGGCCTGCCGGGCGCCTGCCTGGTCACGAGCGGCCCGGGCGCGACCAACCTCTTGACCGGCGTGGCCGCGGCCCACGTCGCCCACTCCCCGGTGGTGGTTCTGGT
>JBOHPM010000133.1:0-7951 GCA_050731715.1 Candidatus Rokuibacteriota bacterium | reverse complement strand
AGCGCGAGGCGGCGAGGCGTCAGTGCCATGGCTACCGGATGCGGACCGGGAACAGCCCCTGGGGACGGAACAGCAGGACGCCCGCCATCAAGAGATAGATCAGCATGGAGGCCAGCGCCGGGCCGGCGCTGTCAGCGGCGCTGGGGGACAGGATGGTGGCCAGGGCCGGCTTGAGGAACGCCCGGCCGAGCGTGTCCACCATGCCCACGATGATGGCGCCCACCAGCGCGCCCCGGATCGAACCGATCCCGCCGATGACGATGACCACGAAGACCTGGATGAGGATCTGCTCGCCCATTCCGGGCTGGACGGCGTAGATGGGGCCGGCCATGAGCCCGGCCAGCCCGGCCAGCGCAGCGCCGATGCCGAACACCAGCGTGTAGAGCAGGCGGATGTTGACGCCCAGCGCCGCCACCATGGCGCGGTTGCTGGCTCCGGCCCGGATGAGCATGCCCAGGCGGGTGCGGGCGACCAGCGCCCACAGCAGCGCCGCCACGGCGAGGCCGACCACGATGACCAGCGCGCGGTACAGGGGATAGCGGACGCCGGGCAGCACCGGGATGTGCCCGCTGAGCCAGGGAGGCAGGCTCGTGTAGAGCGCCGAGCGGCCCCACAGGATCGCGACCAGCTCGTTGAAGAACAGGATGAGGCCGAAGGTGGCCAGCACCTGGTCGAGGTGGTCACGCTCGTAGAGCGTCCGCAGCGCGACCATCTCCAGGGCGATCCCGGCCAGGAGCGTCACGAGCAGGGCCAGCGCCACACCGCCGAGGAAGGAGCCCGTCCACTGATAGAACGTCGTGGCCAGATAGGCGCCCACCATGTAGAGCGAGCCGTGGGCGAGGTTGACGAGATTCATGATGCCGAACACCAGGGTCAGGCCGGCGGCCATCAAGAAGAGCGTCACGCCGTACTGCAGGCCGTTCAAGGCCTGCTCCAGCACCAGGAAGACGGTCATCGGCGCGTCCGCACAACGAAAAGGGGCGCGGTCACCCGCGCCCCTCCCTCACCCCGGTGGGGGTCGCTCACTTCATCCCACATTCCCGGTGGTACGCGTCCTTGTGCTTCTCGAAGACGATCTTCTGGATCTGCATCTCGGCGTCGCCGCCCGCGCCCTTCACGGTCTTGAGCAGGTAGAAGTTCTGGATGGGGAAGTGGTTGGTGTTGTAGGTGTAGGCCCCCCGCGTGGACTTGTAGTCGGCCTTGCGCATGGCCGCGATCATGCCCTTCTTGTTGGCGAGGTCGCCCTTGACGGCCCGCACCGCCGAGTCCATCAGCAGGATGCCGTCGTAGCTCTGGGCCCCATAGAAGGACGGCGTGTAGCCGAACTTCTTGCGAAAGTCGCCCACGTATTTCTGGTTGGCCTCGTTCTTGAGATCCGGGCTCCAGTACCGGGTCTCGAAGATCCCCAGCGCGTCGTCCCGGAGGGCCGGCAGCGTCACCTCGTCGATCGTGTAGACGGAGTACAGCGGGATCTGCTCGCGCAGACCGGCCTGGACGTACTGCTTCACGAACTGAATCCCCATGTCGCCGGGGTAGAACACGAACACGGCCCTGGGGTTCTTGGCCCGCAGCTGGCTGATCTCGGCCTGATAGTCCTGCTGGCCGAGCTTGGTGTAGACCTCCTCGACGACCCGACCTTTGAAGTACCGCTTGAATCCCGAGATCATGTCCTTGCCGGCGGCGTAGTTGGGCGCCATGGCATACACGTCGGTCAGGCCCTGGTCGGACATGTACTTGCCCATGGCCTCCGGCGTCTGGTCGTTCTGCCAGGAGGTCGTGAAGAAGAGCTCGTGACACATCTTGCCGGCGAGGTCGTGGGGCCCGGCGTTGGTGCCGATCATGAACGTGCCGGCCTGGGTGACGGTGGGGGCCACCGCCAGCATCACGTTGGACCAGATGATCCCGCTCACGAAATGCACGCGATGCTTCTTGAGCATCTCGTCGGCGAGCTGCTTGCCCACGTCGGGCTTGCGCTGGTCATCCCCGTAGATGACCTCGACGTCCAGCCCGCCGACCTTGCGGCCCAGGTGATCGAGGGCCAGCTCCACCGAGTCCTTCATGTGCTTGCCGATGATCCCAGCCGGGCCGGAGAGCGAGGTGATGAAGCCGATCTTCACGGTCTCGGCGGCAGGAGCGGGGGCCGCCGCCAGGGCAGTGATGAGGAGCCCGAACACGAGCGCGCGGAGCACGGTCACCACGGTAGTACCTCCTTTGCAGAATCGTGGTGTGGAAGTCGCCGCGGAGTCTAGCAAACGGGCCCGGTGTCGTCCAGGCTAGGGACGCTCTGCCTTCGGCGCCCAATCGAAGTCCTTCCAGGACGCGTCGATCCGGTGGATCAGGCCGGCGAACTTGCCCCGGTGGTCGGCGTGGGCGGCCCACAAGTGCTCCGGGGATTCGAACTGGGCGAGGTAGCCGAGGCCGTACTCGGCGGGCTCGGCCATCGCCATCTCGCCGGCCCGGAACCTCCGATAGCCCTCCCCCGGCATGATCCAGAAACCTTCGGAGGTCTCCTCGGTGTAGAGCCGCGGGCGCTGACCCGGGGGCACTGCACACAGAAAAAAGCGCGCGCTGAATCGAATCGGGCTCGCCGTCGGCGTGATGAAGTGCGACAAATACCGAAAGGGACGCAGGTCGGCGTACCAGGCCCGCTGCGCGAGCAGGGTTGCGAACGGTAGATCCCCCGTCATGAGGGCGACGCGGGCCTCGTCCACCGCGCGGGCGATCGCCGGATCACCAGCGTCGACCGGCCGCCCTTGATCATCACAGGCGACGAGGAGGCCGCTCTCCTCGAGCAGCTCGCGGACCGCCGTGATCCAGTACGCGCGGGCCGGCACGTCGGGCGGCTGTTCGGTGGAGTCCATGGCGAGCCGGGCATCCTCGGGGCCGAGGCCGTAGCAGCGGGCGAGCGTTTCGGGCGCAGCGTCGGCCGGATCGACTTTGCCGCCGGGAAAGGCGTAGTAGCCGCCGAGGAACTTCATGCCCGTCTGCCGACGGATCATCCAGACCTCGAGCGGCTCGGCGGCGCCCGGTGCAGCCGAGCGGACCAGGAGCACCGACGCCGCCGGCTTCGCCTCGACCGGGTTCGTCATAGACACTGATGGTAACGCGTCGATGGCAGGCGGTGGTGGGACTCAGATCGGGCGAGCAAGCAACCACCAACGATGATTCCGGCGGGGCACGGGCGTGCCGCTAGGCCGGGTGCCCGTGCCCTGTAAACTTACAGATTGATCAGCTGGGCCACCCGCTCCCGGTGGTGGGTCGCGTCACCGAAGGTGAACTCCGAGGACTTCGCCCGCTTGAAGTAGAGGTGCAGGTCGTGCTCCCAGGTGAAGCCGATGCCGCCATGAAGCTGGATGCCCGTGCCAGCGGCCTTGCGAAAGGCATCCGAGCAGTAGGCCTTGGCCATCGAGGCGGCCAGCGGCGCCTCGGCCACGCTCTCGTCCATCGCCCACGCCGCGTAGTACGTCAAGGACTTGGCGTTCTCGACGTCGACCAGCATGTCGGCGGCCTTGTGCTTGACGCCCTGATAGGACCCGATGGGGCGCCCGAAGGCCACCCGGACTTTCGCGTATTCCACGGTCATGTCGAGCACCCGTTGCGCCCCGCCGCACATCTCCGCGCACAGCGCCACGGTGGCCCGGTCGATCACCCGGCTGAGCGGGGCCCAGCCCGCGTCGCGCGGGCCGAGCACCGCGGCGCCGGGCACGCGCACGTCGCGCAGGGTCACCTCGCACAGCTTCCGCGTCTGGTCCATCGTCGGCAGCAGCTTCACCTCCAGCCCCGCCGTCTCCCTGCCCACCAGGAAGAGGCTCACGCCCTGCTCCGGCTGCTTCTCATCGCCCGTGCGGGCCACGGTGACCAGGACGTCGGCCAGGTGAGCGTCGAGCACGAAGAGCTTGGTGCCATTGAGCACCCAGTCGCCCCCGACGGGTTTGGCGCCGACGGTGACACCGGCGGCGTCCCAACGGGCGTTGGGCTCGGTCCAGGCCAGGGCCGCCTTGGCCCGGCCACTGGCGATCCGGGGGAGCCAGGCCGCCTTCTGCTCTGCCGATCCCGATTCCAGGATCGCCAGGCCGCCGAGGAGGACTGTGGACAGATAGGGGCCCGGCATCACCACCCGTCCCATCTCCTCCATGAGCACGGTGAGGTCCACGAACCCCAGGCCGCTGCCACCATACTGTTCGGGATAGACGAGCCCCAGCCAGCCCTGCTCGGCGAGCTTGGTCCAGAATTCGTCGGTGACCCCCGCCGCCTCCTCCATGCGCTGCCGCACGAAGGCCGAGGTGCACTCGTTCTCGAGGAACTTCCGGGCCGTGGCCCGCAGCAGCTCTTGCTCGTCGCTGAAGCCGAAGTTCATGAACCCTCTCCCGCGATGGCGCCCGGCGGGCAGCTAGCCCTTGGGCAGACCGAGGACCCGCTCGCCGATGATGTTCTTCTGGACCTCCGTCGTCCCGCCCTCGATGGAGTTGGCGCGCGACCGGAGGAACGTGTAGTGCCAGAGCCCTCCCTCGACCGCCCAGTCGGAGCCGCGGGTGAGCTGCGAATAGGGGCCCTGGATCTCCATGGCCAACTCTTGAAGGCGCTGGTGGGTGTCGACCCAGATCATCTTGCCCGTGGACGCTTCCGGCCCCGGCATCTCGCCCCGCAACAGCCGGGTGATGGCCCGGGCGCCGGTGTACTTCAAGCACTCGGTCTCGATCCAGAGCTGGGCGATCTTCTGCCGCATCACGGGATCCCTGGTGAGCGTGCGACCGTCCTTCTCCATTCTCCGCGCCAGCTCCACGAGGCCGTCCAGGGCGATGCGCAAGCGTACTTGCAGGCCGAAGCCAAGCGCCAGCCGTTCGTACATGAGCGTGGTGAGGCCGACCTGCCAGCCATTGTTGAGCCCACCCAGAATCTGCGACTCGTGGACCCGGACGTTGTCGAAGAAGACTTCGTTGAACTCGGGATCGCCGGTGATCTGACGCAGCGGCCGCACCGTGACGCCGGGCGCGCGCATATCGAGCAGGAAGTAGGTGATCCCCTTGTGCCGCGGGGCCTCGGGATCGGTGCGCGCCAACAGCATCATCCAGTCGGCGACGTGGGCCAGCGATGTCCACACCTTCTGGCCGTTGATCACCCAATGCTCGCCGTCCTTCGCGGCCCGCGTCTGCAACGAGGCCAGGTCCGAGCCGGCATTGGGCTCGGAGTAGCCCTGGCACCAGATCTCTTCGCAGGACAGGATCCTGGCCGGATAGCGCTGCTTCTGGGCTTCGCTGCCGTAGGCGATGATGGTCGGCCCGGCCATGCCGACACCGAGAATGTTGAGGATCGGCGGGGCCTTGGCCAGCGCCATCTCCTGGTGGAGGATCATTTCCTCCAGGAACGTGAGGCCCTGCCCCCCGTACTCCCGGGGCCAGGTCAGCCCGACGAAGCCGCCGTCATAGAGCTGCCGCTGCCAGCGCCGCAGGAGGTCGTAGGCCTCGGGGCGGGGCACGTCGGCGCTGGCGGCCATGCGTGACCGCCATTCGGAAGGGATGTTCGCCTTGAGCCAGCTCCGGACGCGGCTCCGAAACGCCTCCTGCTCCGGGCTCAGCGTGAGATCCAAGTTTCCCTCCTGAGGCGGGCTGCTGGACTGAACGGTGATTCATTGTAGGGACCCCTGGCTACGCTCGTCAAGGCGTATACTGCCCGCCCGTGCTGAAGGTCTCGCTGTCACGGCTCGACTCCCGTCTGCGCACGCTGGCGCGCTTCGGGGCGCTGCCCGGCGGCGGTGTGAGCCGCCCGGCGTGGAGCCCTCCCCACGAGGCGGCGCGGGCCTGGCTGGTCGCCGAGCTGCGCGGGGCCGGGCTCGAAGCGTGGATCGATCCCGCGGGCAATGTCTTCGGGGCCCTGGGGGCGCGGGGCTTCGAGACGGCCCACCCCGTTATCCTGACTGGATCACACATCGATACCGTTCCCGAGGGCGGAGTCCTGGACGGCGCGCTGGGAGTCCTGGCCGGGCTCGAGTGCCTGCAGAGCATGCGCGAGGCCGGCATACGCTCCCGGTACCCCCTGGCCGTCGCGGCCTGGAGCGACGAAGAGGGTCGCTACGGTAGCCTCTTCGGCTCCCGCGCCTTCTGCGGCAACCTGGACGCCGCCCGGATTCCCGAGATGGCTGCCGTCGACGGCGAGCGTCTGGTGGACGCCATGCAGCGGGCGGGCTTCGACGCCCGACAGGCTCCGGCGGCCCGCGTCCCGGCCGGCTCCGTGGCCGCCTATGTCGAGCTCCACATCGAGCAGGGCGCCAGACTGGAGGAAGCCGGGCTGGCCATCGGCGTCGTCGACCGGATCGTCGGCGTGCGCCGCGCCCGCATCGTGTTCACCGGCCAGGCCGACCACGCCGGTACCACCCCGATGGACCGCCGGCGCGACGCGTTCCTGGCCGCGGCCGAGTTCGCGCTGCAGGCGCGCGAGCTGATCGTCACCCGCGGCAGCCGCGTCAGCGTCATGAATGTCGGCGTCGTTGCCGTGCACCCGGGGACGGCGAACGTGGTGCCCGGGCGGGCCGAGCTGGTCCACGAGATGCGCGACCCCGATCCCGACGTGCTCGAGCGGCTCGCCGTCGACCTCGCGGACGTGGCCCGCGCCGTGGCCGGCCAGCGCGGGATCGGGATCGAGATCCGACCCCTGTCGGCGACGACGCCTACGCCCTGCGCGCCACGCGTGATGGCCGCGGTCGAGACCGCCTGCACCAGCCTTGGCCTCACGGCCGAGCGCCTCTATTCAGCAGCCGGCCACGACGCCCAGAACCTGGCCCGGGTCACCGAGGCCGGGATGATCTTCATTCCGTCCAAGGGCGGCCGCAGCCACCGGGTGGACGAGACCAGCGAGCCCGCCGCCATCGAGCGCGGCGCCAATGTCCTGCTGCATGCGCTGCTGGCCCTGGCGAGCTAGCGAAGCGTCGTTGCCAGTGTGAGGCCGCCGCCGGCGTTCAGGGCGCCGGCGGCGGCCACGGCCCCTGTCCTAGCGGCCGACGCTCTGGGCGGTCGCGCCCTCGTTCAACACCACGACCTCGACTCGACGGTTCTGCTGGCGGCCGGCCTGGGTATCGTTCGACACCAGCGGATGCTTCGTGCCGTAGCCCTTGGTCGTGATGCGCTCAGGGGCGATACCCTTGGCCACCAGCAGGTTCTTGACCGCATCGGCCCGCTGCTGGGACAGCTTGAGGTTACCGGTCTCGCTCCCCGTATTGTCGGTATGTCCCTCGATGAGCACGTCGCGCTTCGGATTCTTCTTGAGGAACTCCGCTACCTTGTCGGCGCTGCGCTGCACGCCGGGGGCGAGCTCAGCCTTGCCGGTGGCAAAGAACGTCGAGCCCACCATAAGCACGAGGCCCCGACCGGTCTCGGTGGCTTTCAGATCCGACAGCTCTCGGCTGAGCGACGCGGCCTGGGCCTGGGCCTCCGTCGCCTGCCCTCGCGCCATTTCGGCCTCGCGGGCCTTGGCCGCCACCTGCGCTCTCGCCTGCTCAACCTCGGCCGCCCGCGCATCCGCGGCCTGCCGGGCCAGCGCCGCCTCCTGACCCTGCGTCTCCGCCGCCTGGCGCGCCTGGGTGATCTGCTGGGCCTGGGCGTCGAGCTTCTGCTGGGCCTCGGTGATCTCGCGCGACCGCGCGTCCAGCTCCTGGCGCGTTGTCTCCAGATCGCGCGCTCGAGCCTCGGCCACCTTGGCCTCGCGCTCGCGTCGCTCCTGGATGAGGCCAGCGGTGTCCTTGCTCAACTCGTGGGCGTCCGCCTCCACCTTACGGGCTTCTCCCATGGCGGCTGCCGTCTGTGACTTCCGCTCGGCCAGGTAGGCAAGCTGCTGGATGTCGTCGACCTCGGTCGCCTGCTCGGCGGCCTGGAGTGTCTTCTGGGCGTCGAGCAGCGGCAACTGGGCGTGGGCTTGCACGTTGGGATCACCCTGGGCCTGCCGGAAGGCGGCCTGCGCT
>JBOHPM010000132.1:0-7967 GCA_050731715.1 Candidatus Rokuibacteriota bacterium | reverse complement strand
GCACCCTGGTCTAGGATCCCGAGGTCATCCTGATGGACGAGCCGTTCGGTCCCCTCGACGCCCAGACCCGGCTCATCCTCCAGGATCAGCTGCTCGGGCTGTGGGATGCCGCCCGCAAGACCATCATTTTCATCACCCACGATCTCGGCGAAGCGGTGGCCCTGGCCGACCGGGTCGTGGTGATGACGGCCCGGCCCGGGAGGATCAAGCGCATCTGCCCGGTGCCGCTCAAGCGCCCGCGCGACCTGTTCCATCTCCACGACGACGAGCAGTTCCGGACGACCTACGACACCCTGCGGGATGACCTCGAGGAAGAGGTCAGGAAGGCCGCCGCGCTATGGCAGCGAGCGCGAGCGTGACGGCCGCCGGGCCCCGGCCCGAGTGGGTCCGGCTCCTCGGCTGGCGCCTGGCCTTCGGCGCGGGCGTTCTCGTGCTGTGGGAGGTCGCGGCCGCCCGCTGGGTCGACCCCTTCTGGTTCTCGAGCCCGCTCCGGATTCTGGCCCACCTGGTCCAGTGGGCCCGGGAGGGCACGCTGTTCGGCCATCTGATCGTCACCCTGCGGGAGACGTTCCTGGGCTTTCTCCTGGGTAGCGTGGCTGGCATCGCCGCCGGCGTGATGCTGTCACGGCTGGAGTTCCTGGCCCGGGTGCTCGACCCGTTCATCGTGGCGGCCAACGGCATTCCCCGGGTGGCCCTGGCCCCGCTCTTCATCATCTGGTTCGGGATCGGCGAGCTCTCGAAGATCATCCTGGCCAGCACGCTGACCTTCTTCCTCACCTTCTACGGGACCTTCTCCGGGCTGCGGGCGGTGGAGCCGGCCTACCAGCAGATCGCCCGGGTCATGGGCGCCAGTGAGCGGCAGATCTTCCTGAAGGTGAGCCTGCCCGCGGCGTCGCCGTGGATCGTGGCCGCGCTCAAGGTGGGCGTGCCCTTCTCCCTGATCGGCGCCATCATCGGCGAGTTCATGGCCGCCTCCCGTGGGCTGGGCTACATGATCCAGCTCAACACGAACCAGTTCGACACGACGGGCGCGGTGAGCGGCATTCTCGTGCTGATGGTGGCCGTGATGTTCTTCAACGGGATCCTGAACCGGCTGGAGCGCTACGTGCTTCGCTGGCGTCCCCGGGAGCGGGTCGCGGCCGCCCGCGAGCTGCAGTGACCCCCCGCCCGCCCGGCCCTAGAGTCTCACCGAGCGGAGGCCGCGCAGCGTCGCGTGGGGCAGCGCACGGATCAGCTCCTCGAGGCTGGTCTGGCCCCGGCGCAGCTTCTCGGCGGCGTCCTCGGCCATGAACCGGGTCGTCCGCTGGGCATGAGCGCGGATCTCCTCGATGGGGGCGCCCCGGTTGATCAGCACGACGTCGCCGTCGGTGGGCGCCCACAGCTCGGCCAGCACCAGCCGCCCCTTGAAGCCCGTGAAGTGGCAGGTGCGGCAGCCGCGGCCGCGGTACCACTCGAAGTCGACGGGCGGCGTCTCGAAGAGATCGGCGAGCAGCTCGGGCGCCGGCTGGTAGCGCTCCTTGCACTCGACGCACACCTGACGCACCAGCCGCTGGGCCAGCGCCCCCAGCAGCGACGAGGTGACGAGGTTCGGGTCGACGCCGAGGTCGGCCAGCCGGGTCAGCGCGCTGATGGCGTCGTTCGTGTGCAAGGTGCTGAGCACCAGATGGCCCGTCTGGGCCGCCTGGAAGGCCAGGTCGGCCGTCTCGCTGTCGCGGATCTCCCCGATCATGATCACGTCGGGATCGTGACGCAGGAAGGCCCCCAGGTATTTGGCGAAGGTGTTTCCCAGCCGGTCGTTCACCTCGTGTTGACTGAAGCCGTCACACACGTACTCGATCGGATTCTCGGCCGTGAGGATCTTGATGCCGGGCCGGTACAGGCTCTTGAGCGCGGCGAAGAGCGTCGTGCTCTTGCCCGAGCCGGTGGGCCCGGTGACCAGGATGATCCCCGTCGGCGAGCGGAGGAGCTGGTGCAAGCCGGCCGTGACGGGCTCGGCCAGTCCCAGCGCGTCCACCGAGTGGGGCAGGCCCCGGGGGTCGAGGATGCGGATGGCGGCGTTCTCCCCGTAGTAGCCGGGGATGATCGAGATGCGGAAGTCGACGTTGGCGGCCAGGCCATCCCGCTCCACCCGGGCCCGGAAGCTCCCGTCCTGGGGACGGCGCTTCTCGGCGATGTCGAGGCTGCTCAGGATCTTCAGCCGCGACAGGATCTTGCCCCGGTCGAGGTCGATTTGCTCCTCCAGGGGTCCGAGCGGCAGCTCCTGGAGCACGCCGTCGATCCGGAAGCGTGTCTGCAGTCGCCGATCCACCATCTCGAGATGGATATCGGAGGCGCCGTAGGTGATGGCCAGGCGCAGCAGCGCCCGGAGCGCGACGTTGGCGCTCTCGAACCCGGTCTGGAGGTCGAGCGACTCGGTGCGCTCCCGGCGGACCGACAGCTCGCCGGAGAGCTGGCCGATGTTCTCCATCGAGGCGACGTGCGGCTCGTCCACGATGGGCGTCGGCTCGGACCAGGAAGGTGGCGGCGACGGTGCCCGTCCTTCGTACAGGGCCTCGAGCGCCTGGCGGATGCCGCTGGCCGTGGAGGTGACGACCTCGACGTCGAGGCCGGTCCCGGCCCGCAGGACCTCGATGATGCCCGTCTGGGTCGGATCGTCCATGGCCACTACCAGGGTGGAGCCCACCCGGGCCAGCGGCACCACGCGGTGCTTCAGCGCGAAGCGCGGATTGATGAGACTCTTGAGGCTCGAATCCAGCGGGACTTCGTTCAGGTTGAAGAACTCGATGTTGAGCTGCATGCAGAGGGCGCGGCGGATTTCCTCTTCGGTGGCGTGGCCGAGCCGGACGAGCGTCTCTCCCACGGGCCGGCCGGTGCGCTCCTGCTCGGCCAGGGCCAGCATGAGCTGATCCCGGGTGATGCACCGGGAGTTGACCAGGATGTCGCCCAGGCGCGAGCGGCGCCGGTGGAGCTGCGTCACCATCTTGAGCTGTTTTCTCGTGATGACCTTGCGGGCCACCAGGAGCTGCCCCAGCAGGACATAGCGCTCGAGCTGGGCCTGCAGGGCGAGCGCTTCCTGCAGCTGCTTGGCGGTGATGATGCCCTCGGCCACGAGGAGCTCGCCGATCTTCGCGTCGCGCACGGCTGTCGTCACAGGCAGTGCCCTCCGGTGGCTCATCAGTGGCAAGACCGAGGCCAGGGGGCAGCCGGGAGCCCCCGGCGCGGCGGGTGCCCCTCAACTAGGCTCCACGATAGGCGTGCTCAGGACGGCCGCGATCCGCGACCGGGGGCGCGGCCGGGAGGCGGGCCGGGACCTGGTCAGATTCTCCCGGGAGAGCACCAGGCGCGGCCGGGAGGGTCTGGTAGGCTACTTCTCGCCGCGAAGGATGGCCTCACGCATCCGTTCGTACTCTTCCTTCGAGAGCGTTCCGGCGTCGTGCGCCTTCTTGAGGTCCAGCAGTTGTTGACCGATGGTGGGTTGGTTCACGGTCGTCGTGTCGGACCCCCCGCCGAAGCTGAGGCACCCGGCGGCCAGACAGCTGGCGAGGATGAGCGGGACGAGGGCATGGGTCGGCGTCATCGCGTTCTCCTTACGCTGGCGGCGGAGTCTAGCGACAGCGGCGAGCCACGGCAAGGGGACCTTGGTCGTATCCGGTGAGATGACGCGACGAGAGCGGGTCATGGCGGCCCTGCGGGGGGCGCCGGTGGATCGGGTGCCCGTCTGCTTGTGGCTGCACAACTTCGCTATGGAGAACTCGGCCGCGGACCTGGCCGCCGAGACCGTGCGTCTGGCCCGCCGCTTCGAATGGGACTTCCTCAAGCCCCAGTCCCGGGCCCAGTGCTTCGCCGAGATGTGGGGGCTCGGCTACGCGCCCTCTCGCGAGCGGGCCACGCCCTACACGGTGACGCGGGCGCCGGTCACGGGTGCCGAGGAGCTGCGCCGGCTCGAGCCCGCCGACGCCAGGAGGGGAGCGCTCGGCGAGCAGCTCGAGGCGCTGCGGACGATCCGCCAGGCGGTGGGGCCCGACACGCCGATCATATGGACGGTCTTCTCGCCGCTCATGGTCCTGCCGTTCCTGCTCGCGGGCGGCCGGGCCCAGGCCCTGGAGCTGATGCGTTCGGATCCACTCGCGGTGGACCATGCCCTCGCCGCGATGACGGTCACGCTGGAGGCCTATGCCCTCGCCGCGGTGGAGAGTGGCGCCGACGGCCTGTTCTATGCCACGAACATGGCTACGCACGAGCTGGCCACCGCGGCCGAGTGTCGCCGCTTCCAGCGCCCGGCCGACCTCCACATCCTGGGACGGGTCCGGCAAGCCCCCTTCAACCTGCTCCACGTCTGCGGCGAGGGCGCGCGCTTCGACGAGTTCGTGGACTATCCAGTGACTGCGCTGAGCTGGGCCACCGTGCCGGGCAATCCCTTGCTGGCCGAGGGCCATCGACGCACCGGGCTGGCCGTGGTCGGTGGGTTGCCCGCCAAGCCGGTCATCGGAGGCCTGCCGCCGGCGGAGGTGGTGGCTCGGGGTCGACGAGCCATCGCCGAGATGCAGGGCCGCTTCCTCCTGCTTGGCCCCGACTGCTCGATCAATCCGGACACGCCCGACGCCGTGATGGACGCCGCCCGCGCGGCGACCCAGGCCACCTAAAGAGTCGGGGAGGAGAATTCTCCTCCGAGGGCGACCAGCCCCCAGGGCGCGCCCTGGGCGTCCCAGCTGAAGCCGATGTGGGCAGCCAGCGCGTGCTGGTCGCGGAAGAGCCGCTGGATGGGGTAGCGGTCGTAGAGACCGTTGGCCCCGGCCAGGGCGTGGAGCGCATCGACGGCCTCGGTGCAGAGCTCCATCGCGTAGGCGGCGTTCCGCTTGAACCGGAGCTTCTCCTCGACCGTGGGCGCCCGGTTGTCGGTGGCGATCCGCTCGGCCTCCTGGCAATCCGCCCGGAAGATGAGCCGGGCGGCGTCGACCCTGGCGCCGGCGCCGGCCACCCGCAGCTGCACGGCCTGGAAATCGCGCATGCGCGCGGCCGTGTAGCTCGTGCTCCGCTCCGTGATCGCGGCCAGCGTCAGCTCCAGGGCGGCCTGGGCGTTGCCCACGCCGGCCGCGGCCAGACAGTGCGAGCCCAGGGCCGACAGGGGCACGCGGTACAGGGGATTGGGATTCACCCGGGCCCCGGGAAACTCGCTCCCGCCCCGGGCCAGGTACATGCAGAGCGCCCGATGCTCGGGGACGAACACGTCGGTGGCCCGCACCGACTTGGACCCGGTGCTGCGCATGCCCAGCACGTGCCAGTCGTCGACGATCTCGTAGTCGCTACGCGGCACCAGGCACATCCGGTGATCGACGACCCGGTCGCCGTCGCGAACCGTGACGGCCAGCATGTTCCAGGCGCAAGCGTCGACGCCGCTGGAAAAGTTCCACAGCCCGCTGACGACGAAGCCGCCGTCGACCCGGCGCCCGCGTCCCTGGGGATAGGCGATCCCGGAGGCGATCAGAGCGTCGGGGTCCTTGCCCCACACCTCGTCCTGGGCCCGCTCGTCGTAGAGGGCCAGCATCCAGTGGTGGACGCCCAGGTTGGCGACGTTCCAGCCCGTCGAGGCGCAGCCGCGACCGATCTCGGCGGGGATATCGAACAGCGAGACGAACGGCAGCTCCATACCGCCCCAGCGCCGGGGCTGGTGGAAGCGCAGGAGCCCGCTAAGATGGAGGTCCGCGATCGTCTCCGTCTCCATCTGGCGGGTGGCCTCGGCCCGCCCGGCGCGCTCCCGCAGCCCGGGCACCAGCGCGCAGGCCCGCCGCATGGCCTCGTCGTAGCCGATGTCAGTGAAGCCGCGGGCGGCGCCGCCCGCCGGGCTCATCGCGGCATGCCGGCGACCTGGGGCATCTTGGAGTAACTCTCGCCGCCCCAGTCCTTGACGTCCTTGAGCCCGAAGAAGTTGAGCTCGATGGTGAGGCCGTTGGGGTCCTTGATGAAGATCTGGTAGAGATCGAATTCCGGGAGCGACCGCGGCTGGTAGTCGATCCCGCGCTCCTGCAGCCGTCGGACGAAGGCCCCGGGCTCGGTGGCCACGAAGGCGATGTGGTCCACGACGCCGGCATGGTCGGTGGCGGCGTTCTTCGGGGTACCCAGATAGTAGAGGTTGGCGTTGTCGATGCCGTCCTGGCCCATGTGCACCTGGATCTTGCCGTTCACGCCGAGCCAGTAGCCCGCGAAGGGGAAGGACGGGCGAGGCATGACGGAAAAGCCCAGCACGTCGCAGTAGAAGTCCTTGGTCTTTTCGAGGTCGTTCGCCCGCACGAAGTAGTGGTTGAGCTCCGTCAACGGCATGGCATCCTCCTCAGCGTCGCGTCTGGCCACGGGCACCCGGTCGGAGCCGGGGCGGCACGTCAGCGTCGATGGTACCGAAACGCCGTGAGGTGCGCAAAAGGCCACTCACGCTGGTATGCTTCCTAGCCAGCATGACCTGCCCGCAGTGCCGGCAGGAGAATCCAGTCCAGGCCCGCTTCTGCCTGGCCTGTGGCGCCCACCTGGCTTCGACCTGCGCCGGATGCGGTACCGAGCTTCCTCCCGGCGCCCGCTTCTGCATGCAGTGCGGGCGGGCGGTGAGCGGGCCGTCCCCGGGCGCCGCCCAGCTCACCGCGCCCCGGGCGTACACGCCGCGCCATCTCGCAGACAAGATCCTGACCTCCCGCAGGGGACTGGAAGGCGAGCGCAAGCAGGTGACCGTGCTCTTCGCCGACCTCAAGTCCTCCATGGAGCTCCTGGCCGACCGCGATCCCGAGGAAGCCAAGCACATCCTGGACCCGGTGCTCGAGCTCATGATGGAGGCCGTCCACCGCTACGAGGGAACCGTCAACCAGGTGATGGGTGACGGCATCATGGCCCTCTTCGGCGCCCCCATCGCCCACGAGGATCACGCGGTGCGGGCCTGCTACGCGGGGCTGCGCATGCAGGAGGCCATCCGCCGGCTCACCGAGGAGCTACGCCGGACCCAGGGGCTGGAGGTCCAGATCCGGGTCGGCGTCAACTCCGGCGAAGTTGTGGTGCGCTCGATCGGGAACGATCTGCGGATGGACTATACGGCGGTGGGCCAGACCACGCACCTGGCCGCGCGGATGGAGCAGCTCGCGCCCCCGGGGACGATCCGCCTCACCGCCGAGACGCTCCGGCTCGCCGAGGGGTTCGTGCAGGTGCGGCCGCTCGGCCCGATCCCGGTCAAAGGACTTCCCGCGCCGGTCGAGGTGGTCGAGCTACTCGGCGTCGCGGGGGCCCGCACGCGCCTGCAGGCAGCGCGGGCCCGGGGCCTCTCGCGGTTCGTCGGTCGCGACGCCGAGATGGAGCAGCTCCGGCAAGCGGCCCAGCAGGCCCAGCGCGGTCGTGGCCAGGTGATGGCCGTGGTGGGGGAACCGGGGGTGGGCAAATCGCGGCTCTACTATGAATTCGTCCACTCCCACCACGTCGAGCGATCACGCGGTGGGCCGGCAGCGTCAGGTGGCCGTGGCTGGCTCGTCCTGGAGGCCGGCTCAGTCTCCTACGGCAAGGCCACGCCGTTCCTACCGCTCGCCGACCTCCTGCGCGGGTACTTCCGGATCGACGACCGTGACGACACGCGCAGCGTGCGGGCCAAGGTGACGGGCATGTTGCTGACGCTGGATCGAGCGCTGGAGGACGTCGTACCGGCGGTGCTGTGGCTGCTCGATGCGCTCGGCCCCGACGACGGGTTGCTGGCGCCCGAGCCGGCGCAGCGGCGGCAGCGCGCGCTCGATGGCGTCAAGCGTCTGTTGCTACGCGAGAGCCAGGTCCAGCCCCTGCTCCTCGTGTTCGAGGACCTCCACTGGATCGATGCCGAGACCCAGCGCGTCCTCGACAGCCTCGTGGAGAGCTTGCCCACGGCCGCGATCCTGCTGGCCGTGAACTACCGCCCCGAGTACCGGCACGAGTGGGGAAGCAAGACCTACTATCGGCAGGCCCGGATC
>JBOHPM010000131.1:0-7994 GCA_050731715.1 Candidatus Rokuibacteriota bacterium | reverse complement strand
GGGCCATCCCCTTCAACCCGAGGTTCACGCTGAAGAAGACGACCTTCTTCAGCAACCTCGACGGCTGGGACGTGGTCATGGCCAAGCCGCTCGAGGACAAGCTGGCCATCCTCGGGGACCCCGCGCGCCGCGCCACCCTGCGCGAGCAGGCCATGCAGCGCCAGCGGCGCCGGCCCGGCGTGCCCGGGCGGTTCGTGCCCTGGTCCTCCATCATCGTGAAGAAGGTCGCTCGGGCCGAGCACCGCGGGGTCGAAGGCCGCCGGCTCGTGGAGATCGCCGAGACGGAGAGCAAGCACGTGGCCGACGTCATGCTGGACCTCGCCGTGGCCGAGCGGCTGGAGACCGAGTTCCAGCTCGTGACCCGGTCCAACGATGAGGAGGTCGAGCTGGCCGAGTTCGTGAAGTCGGGTCACGCCCTGCCGTCGCAGACCGACGCCGGCGCCCACCTGAACACGAATCCGTGCACGGCCGGGGAGTCGAGCTACGTGCTCGGTGAATGGGTGCGGGAGCGCCAGCTCATGACGCTGGAAGACGCGGTGCGCCGCTTCACCTTCCAGCCCGCCCGCATCATGGGTCTGAGGGACCGGGGCTGGGTGCGGGAGGGGATGGCCGCCGACCTCATGGTGTTCGACCTCGCCCGCATCGGCGTGATGGAGGACGAGATCACCCACGATGGCCCCAACGGCACGCCGCGGCGCGTGCAGGGCGCGCACGGGGTGGACTATGTCATCGTCGGCGGGCAGATGGTGCTGGACCACGGCAAGCACACCGGGGTGCTCCCGGGGCGGGTCCTCCGCGCCGGCGCCAGGCGTTAACCGGCCTACCCCGCAGCGGGCACGAGGAGCGCGCGCGCCCGGCTGGCCAGCTCGGCGGGCAGCGGCGCCGGGCGGCGCGCCTTCTGGTCGAAGTGAACCCCGCCCTGGTGGAGCGTCGCCAGCTCCGTGCCGGTCCGCGCATCGCTCAGGCTGTGGAACAGCCACAGCGACGACGTGCCGACGTGGGTCAGGGCGGAACGGACGACCACGCGGGCGCCCGGACTCAGCGCGCTGGTGGCGCCGAACTGGAACTCGAAGGTCGAGAAGCCACGGCCCTGGTCGCGCAGGTAGTCCGGCGTCAGCCCGAACGCCGCCAGCACGTGGGAGTTGGCGCCGGAGAACCGGTGGATGTACGCGGCCAGCGCCCCCGGCCCCGAACCCCCGCCTTCCCACGCCCGGATGGTGTCACGCCCGCTCTCGCGTAGGCCGGCGAGGCCCGGGGGGCGCGCTCTCCGCTGGCGGGCGGGCCCGTCCCACACCGCGCGCCCCGCCTCGAGCCGCTCGCGATCGGCGGCGGCAAGTGAGGCCGGGGCGCCGTCCGGGCCCAGGAGCCGCAGCCGTTGCTGGAAGGTCGTGACGACCTCGCCGTTGCCGGTGTCGACGAGCTTGTGGCCGGCCACCAGGCCGTCGCCCTCGATGGCGAGGGAGGCGCTGGCCACGTGCATGATGTCGCCGACCCTCAGCTCGCGCGCGTAGCGAACGTGACAGTCGGCAGTGATCCACAGGCGCCCGTCGCCTTCTGCGGGAAGCCCGAGCGCGTCGAGCAGCGCGAGCGTCGCGTCACCGAGCCGCGCGAAGTAGTAGGCGACCGTCAGGTGGTCGTTGTGGTCGACTTCCCAGCGGTAGACGACGCCACGGTAGGTCTCGAGCCAGGCGCTCACGCGGCGCGATTCTACTACGGCGCCGCGTTACTCGCCCCTGTCGTACTTCGGATGGTACGGGCCGTAGAGCAGCCCTTGATCTTTGGTATGGAAGAGGAGGACGTTGGCCTGCCCGCTGATCCGGTGCGCCGCATCGCTGGTGGTGTTCAGGACCTGGGTCAGGGCCGCCGCGATCACGTCGGCGAGGAGGTTGCCCGATCCCGAGGAGTTCTGTTGCAGGGCGGTCCTGCCCTCCCACAGCAGAATTCCGGTTCGCGTATCCACCAGCTTGGCCCGAGCCCTGACGATGGTCGCGGCGTTGAGCACCTGATACTTCGTTCCGTACTCCTCCAGCGTGATGAACAGCACCGCGTCGGCGCCCAGGATCTCGGTCACTTTGGGCAACGGTACCTGGTGCATCTCGCCGGCGCCGGGCAGGCCGTTCTCTTTGAGGAACTGGTCCACGACGGCGATCGGGAACACGTAATATCCCCGTTCGGCCAGGGGCCGGGTCACCGTGGACAGATAACCCCAGGTGGCTTCCACGGCCGTGCTTTCGTTGAGTGGGGGCAGGACCAGGATGGAGCGGGGCGGATGCTGCCGGAGATTGGTGTAGTCGTACGTTGTTGCCGCGCATCCGGTCAAAACCAGCGCCACGGCCGCGCAGCCGGTCGTCGAGATGAGCCGGCGCGTGCTCAAAACTTTCTGAGATTCGCCAGCAAGCGGTCCATGAACACGGCCGACTCCGGGAACTCGGCCTTCTCGGTTTCGAGCTCCTGCCGCGCCTGGTCCAGCTTGCCGAGCTGGACATACAGATAGCCCAGGTGGGCGTGGAATCCCGGCGGCATCCGTCGGTTCTCGGCCCGGGCCTTCTGGTAGTCCTGCTCGAGCTTCTCGACCTGCAGCTCCGGGGACGCCTTGCCGGGCGCGGCGTACGAGACGTAGATCAACTCTTCGTAGTGGCCCCACGAATAGAGCGTCGGCGTTGCGCATCCGAGCATGAGCAGCGCCGGCAGCCAGAGGAGCCGGCTCACCTGGTGTTCCTGGCCGGCTTCCACTTCCCCTGCTCCAGGTTTTCTACCAGTCGATTGATCGCTTCGCGGATGGCCAGGTCGAGCACCTTGCCATTGAGGGTGGAATCGTAGCCGGCGGCGCCGCCAAACCCGAGCACTTCGCGGTTGCTCAGGGCATATTCGCCGGCACCCTGCACGGAGTGGACCACTTCGGAGGTTCGCACGTCGACGACGTTCACGGTGACCTTGGAATAGGCGACTTGCTGCTTGCCGCTGCCCAGGATGCCGAACAGCTGGCGGTCCCCGATCTCCTTGCGCCCGAACTCCACCACGTCGCCGGTGAGAGCGAAATCGGCGCCTTTGAGAGTCGGCGTCTCCCCTTTGAGCTTGGCCTCGCGCGCGATCTCCTCCAGGTTGTCGCGGTCGACGACCACGAATCGTCCGGTCTCTTGCAGATGCCCGATGAGGATCGTCTTGGCCTGGCCGCCCAGCCGATCGACCCCGTCCGAGAACAGCCCCCGCATGTAACTGGACCGGTTGTCGAACTTGCCGACCATCAGGGTGCTCCGGGGCCCGGAATAGGCCGTGCCTGCCGAGGCGGGCTTGGGAGGTTGCAGCGCTTGATGCGACTCGGTGGCGCACCCGGCCAGCCCCAGCAGCATGAACATGAACACGGCAGGCAACGCACGGGTCGCCTGGCCGGAGATCCAATTCCCCATGATGGTCCCCCTGCCGAGCTACGCTACTAAACGCCCCCCGACGTTGTAAATGTTTGATCGATCGGCGACGTCAGCGCTTCTTGAGCCGCACCTCTTCCAGCGGCGCCGACCACGGATAGGGGTTGATCAGCATGAGCGCGGGCTCCTCCACCCGCGGCCCGATCCCGCTTGGCCAGATGAACTCGTAGATCGGGGCGATCCGCACCCGGTCGTGGACGAGCTGCTGGATCTGGTGCAGGATCGCCTCGCGCTTCTTCTTGTCGCCCTCTCGGGCCTGTCGCTGGTAGAGGTCGTCAAGGTCCGGGTAGCCACCGTACGCGTACGCCCCGGTGCTGGGATACACCTCCGACATCCGCGACGCGGCGTTGCCGTAGAGCGCGCTCGTGCACACGCAGACGCCTTTGAGCTTCTTCGTGGCCAGGGCCGTGTAGTAGGCCGCCCGCTCCATCGGGCGCATCTTCATCCGGATGCCCACACCCCCCAGGTACCCGATGATGGCCTCGCCGAGCGAGAAGTACGGCGGCAGCTGATGGAGCTCGCCGGCGTCGAAGCCGTTGGGGTACCCCGCCTCGGCCAGCAGCTTCTTGGCCCGGGCGGGATCGTAGGGATCGGGCGGGATGGCCAGCGCGAACTCGAAGGTCGGCGGGATGAAGTTGCCGGCCGGCTTGGAAGCGCCGAGCGTCTCGGCCTCGCTCAAGAGCTTCCGGTCGAGGGCCAGGCTGGCGGCCTGCCGGATCCGGCGATCGTGCCAGGGCGATTTGGGATCCCACTGCTCCAGGAAGTCGAGGAAGAAGATCCCGATGCCCCCCGAGAAGGCGAGCTTGAGGTTAGGGTCGCGCTTCACCTCCTGGGCCTGCGGGGCGTCGAGGAGGTAGGCGATGTCGACCTCGCCGCGCTTGAGCATGGCCAGGCGCGTGGTGGCTTCGGGGACGCTCTTGAAGACGATCCGCTTCACCGAGGGCACCTTGCGCCAGTAGCCCTCGAAGGCCTCCATCACCAGCTCGATGCCCGGCGTGTGGCTCACGAACTTGTAGGGGCCCAGGCCGATGGGATGCTTCTTGAAGCCGTCGGGGCCCACCTGCTCCACGTACTTCTTGGGCACGATCCAGCCGATTCCGGTCACCACGGAGCCGTAGAAGGTCATGAAGTCCGGCCAGGGCTCGTGCAGGGTGAACCGCACGCGCGCGGGGCTGACGACCGTGACCTCCTTCACCTTGCTCTGGACGAGCTTGCTCTTGGCCCGGTGGAAGCTGAACTTCACGTCCTCGGCGGTGAAGGGATCGCCGTTGTGGAACTTCAGCCCCTCGCGCAGCTTGAACTCGTAGGAGAGCTGGTCAGGGCTCACCGTCCAGGATTCGGCCAGGCTCGGGCTCATGAGGTTGCCCGGCAAGGGCTTCACCAGCGCGTCGTGGATGGCGTAGAGGATCCAGAAGGGCGTGAGCGCGCCCACCGCGTCGGCGGGGTCGAACCAGGCGGGCGAGATGGTCACGTAGAGCGCCCAGCGCATCTCCCCTTCGGGCTTGGCCTGAGCCGCCACGTCGGTGACGAGGGCACCGGCGGCGAGCACGGCGACGAGGACGATGACGATCAGCTTGGACACGTCCCTCATGATGCCTCCTTAGTTGACGACCCTGATGCCGACCGAGCCCAGGTGCGCGAACCTGGCGCGAATCGTATCACCGGCCTTGGGGCGCAGCAGCTTGGAGATGGAGCCGGACATGACGACATCCCCGGGCTTCAGCTCGAGGCCGCGGGTGGCCAGATGGTTGACGAGCCAGGCGAGGGCGTTCAGGGGGGTCCCCATCACCTCCGAGGTCCGATGAGTCCCCACGATCTCACCGTTGTGCTCGTACACGACCTCTTCCTGCGTCAGGTCCAGCCCGGCCAGCGGCGTGAGGGGACTTCCCAGCACGATGGCTCGGGCCAGGACGCTGTTGGCGATGAAATCGCCCGCGCGAGGCTTCCCGGACAGCAGGAAATCCGGCAGCTCGAGGGCCGGCATCGCGCCTTCCACGGCGGGCGCGGCCGTGGCCGCGGTGACGCCGGGGCCGCCCAGCTTCGTGCGCATCCTGAAGGCCACCTCGACCTCGACGATCAGCTCGGCGAAATCGCTGACCGGCACCTCGGCGCCGCCGGCGTACTGCTCCGGGAAGAGAAACCCGACGACGGGATGCGTCACGCCGACGAGGGCCTGGGTCGGGGCACTGGTGGCCGCCAGCTTCCAGCCGATCGGTCGCTGGCCGCGCCGCTCGAGCTCGGCCCGCAGGGCGTCCTGGATCGCGTAGGCGTGCCCGAGCGGAAGGTCGCCATGGGTCTCTGAGAGAGGCGGCATCGCGCGACGGCGAGAACGCGACTCGAGCATGCGCTCGATCGCGGCCTGGGTGGGAATGACCATTGCGCCCATCCAACTCAGAAGAAGAAGGTGAGGTTCTTGGTGAGGAGCACGCTCTGGTCGAGGACGATCTTGCGCCGGGCGATCCGCCAACACCTGTCCACCCGGCGCAGCACGTCTTCGCGCTTGCCGACCAGGACGTCGGTCTCCGTCTCCACTCGGTTGCGGTACACGAGGAACCGGCTCTTGACCGCCACCTCGGTCGGTGCCGGCCCCACCGGACGCATCGAGAGGATCTGGACGTTGGAGACCATGTGACAGATCCGTGAGGGCGGCTCCTCTGCCCAGTGCACGCCGGTGCGGATCTGGCCCACGCGCCGGGCCAGTGTCTCCTTGCCCTCGTCGAACCAGTTGATGTCGGCCCCCTCCCGCGTGAACTCCCGTTCCGGCTCGTCGGCCGGGACGTTGCGGCGCATGGGCATCCAGTACCGCGCGTCGTCCGTGAAGAGGGCGAGCCAGTCCTCGTAGCGGCGCTCGTCGAGGAGCTCGGCCTCCCGGTAGAGGAACTCTTCGACCTCCTGCTTGACGAGGAGCCAGGCGAGGTCGGCGGCGTCGACGGTCACGGAGCGGCCAGCTCCTTCCAGCTTTCCGCTTCCATGAGCTGCCGCCAGCGCCCGTAGAAGCCGCGCTGGTTGTGCTCGCTGGCGTTCGCGCTGGTCACGTCGTTGATCACGCCGGGCAGCGTGAGACCGTGATCCTCGAAGCTCGCCGTCGCGCGGCCCAGCCCCATCTCGTAGTTGTAGGCGTAGCGCCGGGCGATCGTTCCGCGGCTGGCCGCGTGGGCGTAGTTCCAGTTCTCCATGTCGTCCTGCTCGGTGAGCCCCGACGGCCCCGAGTAGCGGATGTAGTACTGGCGCAGGAAGTCCTTGACCTCGGCCGGCGCGTCGGCGTCCACGAGGTACCAGCGCCACACCTCGGTCTGGTGCGCTCCCCGCGGATGCCACACGGCCAGGGTGCGCGGCTGCCGGGCCAGGGGCGACGTATTGGGGAACACGGTGCCGGGGCCGCCGAAGAGCCGCGCCTGGTCACCGCGCCGGCGCCGGCGCTCCTGCTCGCAGCGGTGAAAGTAGTCGGCTACCACCGGCGCGCCCTGATAGGCCGGCGCGATCGGCGCCGCGGGCGGTCGCAGGAAGGCGATCATGGAGTGGCCGAGGTCAGGGAAGGACACGTCGAGCCAGCGCGCCTCGGTCCGCTCCTGCATGTCGCGGCGGCCCTGACCGCTGGGGCCGATGCCGACCATGTCCACCGAGCGGTGGCTCACGTTGTGATAGCGGTCGCCGGAGAAATTCTCGGCGGGGAACTTCCAGTTGCAGGGGATGCGCCACTTGTGGATGCCGCCGATCACCTCGGTGCCGCCCTCGCGCCCGTCCCAGGCGTCGAGCAGCAGGTCGAGGTAGAGCTTGTAACCCCCGAGGTAGTCGAGGAACGCGGGTGCGGCCGGATCCCAGGTGGCCCAGATCGCGCCCTTGTAGTTGGTCATCTGGGCGACCTCGATCAGTCCCCATTGGGTGCGATCGAGCTGCGGCCCGTAGGCGTCCTTTGCGAAGGGGACGCCCACCAGCGCGCCGTCGGTCCCGTAGCTCCAGCCGTGGTAGGGACAGGTGAACTCGGCGGTGCTGCCCTCGTCGTAGCGGCACACCTTCATGCCGCGGTGCCGGCAGGAGTTCAGGAACACGCGGAGGCGGCGGCTGCGGTCCCGGCAGACGATGACCGATTCCTCGCCCATGGACGACACGAGGTAGTCGCCGGGCTGCCGGAGCTGGCTCTCGTGGCCGACGAAGAGCCAGGCCCGCGCGAACACCCGCTCCAGCTCCTGCCGATAGATCTCCTCGCTGACGAAGATCTCCCGGCTGATGATCCCCCGGTCGACGTCGACCAGGGCCTCGAGGCTTCCCGGCTTG
Source organism: Candidatus Rokuibacteriota bacterium (assembly GCA_050731715.1). Lineage (GTDB taxonomy): Bacteria > Methylomirabilota > Methylomirabilia > Rokubacteriales > CSP1-6 > 40CM-4-69-5. The sequence goes on along the minus strand of JBOHPM010000131.1, from coordinate 294 downwards.
GGGCTTGGCATGGCACCGACCCTCTGGGTGCGGCTATCATGCTGTTCCGCACGCTGTTAGACAAGAGGAGCCGACCATATGAAGGTGGGGACGTGGCGGGGCGGCCCGAACTTCACCATCGACGACGTGCCCGAGCCGGTACCCGGGCCGGGCCAGGCGCTCGTCGCCGTCCACGCGGCCGGCATCTGTGGGACCGACGTGCACGCGACGCAGGGGCTATTTCCGTGGAAGCCGCCGCTGGTACTGGGTCACGAGTACACCGGCGTCGTGCAGGCCGTGGGGCGCGGCGTGAGT
>JBOHPM010000130.1:0-8009 GCA_050731715.1 Candidatus Rokuibacteriota bacterium | reverse complement strand
GAGCTCGCCGGCGGCCTCCCGTGGTCGGGTCAGCCGCCGCTACGACAGCGGGAATCTACTCCTAGAAACTAGCTGCTGAAGAGCCGGAGGAGGTTCCGGTCGACCGCCTCTTTTTCCGTGACGCCTTGTGGCAGAGTCAGGTTTGCCTCGGCACCGCGAGGCTGGGCTTCTACCCTCGTAGCGAACCCCTTCGACTCTGCTCGAGCACGCTTGCGAGTGTCGGTCAGGCCCGGTATCGCGGCTATGGTGCCCAAGAGTTCCCGCATTGCGACCTACCCGCCTGCCGGTCCCGCCCTCAGATCGTCCCCGCGCGGTCCCAAACGGAGCATGAGTCGCCCCTCACGCCGGCCTGCGCGCCGGCGAAAAAAAAGGCCGCCGGAGAGCCCTTCAGGAGGGCTCTGCGGCGGCCTCCTGTCGTCAGGTCAGCCGCTACTAGTACGACGGCGGGAACGTAGCACAGCTGGTGAGAAGCCGCAAGTTCTTCGCGCGCCCGGGTTCTGGACACGGCCCTTCTTCACCGTCATCGCCGATGCGCAGCACGGCCCGGGCGATCGAGGCTGCGATTCGTCAACAGGCCTGCGGTTCGACACCCCGGAAGCACGACGGCCGATCGGCGTCGTGCACTACCGCTCGCCGCCCGGGTGGCCGCCTCGTGGCAGGACGTGGGCCTCGTCCACTTCTACAGGAAGCAGGTGAAGTGAGACTCTCTACGCGGTTCGTGGTCGTCAGGCGCAGCGGCAGCGATGATGAAGGCGACCTCGACCGGGCCGGAGAGGCCGAACGCCTGTCGGTCGATCACTACGTCGAGAGCGCCCTCACCACTCCGTGATGAACCTTCTCGAGGAACTCGACATCGACGAGGCGGCCGTCGCTCACGATGAAGGCCACCCGACCGAACCCCAACTTCTTCACCCTCGCGAGCGCCTCGAGCAGGAACACCGCCTCCTGCTCCGTGACCCCATCAGGCAGGTGGAACGGCACGTTGCTTGTCACAGCCATCACGTCGTCCTCCTCGCTCACGACGCCGCGACCTCAGCCTGCTCTGTCTCCAGAACCAGTGCCGCGAGGCGGACATTCCCGGCTCGTCCGAACCCAGTGTGCCCGCTCACGCTATTTGCTTTGGGCGTTGGGACGCAGGCACGGTCGGTCGCGGCCCATCTTCTCGGTCAGGTCGACGTCCACCTTTTGCCGTCACTCGGTTGTGAGGGCGAGCCGAATGAACACGGCCCGCCTTCACCTGCGCGACTGTCTCGAGAAGAAGACCGGTCTCGCCGGTGCCGACACCAGGGGGCGGCACCAGCTGGCCTGCCGGCTCCACGACCGTGCCGGGAGTCCCGTGTTCGGGCGTCGTGGAGTTCCACAGCCCTCTCTAACCGGTGATCATGCGCCCGTATTCCCATCCGCTCTCCGGTGAAGACGCCGCGACGCCGCTCGCAGTCGACGACATCACCCGCTACGGGAACATTCGAGCACGCTCGCCTATTCCCCATCGCCGCCGTGGGACAGTGGGAGTGCCGGCCCCTGCACATGGGTTAGGACGGTGGGGCCCGGCTCGTCCCAAGGCGAGAAGGTTGTTCGCGATGACGCCAGGGCCGACGCACCGCTCCATATCGACCCGGCCCCGATAACGACATCGAGCAAGACCGTGGCGCCCGAGCACCTTCAATGCGTTCGGAGCGTGGGATCCCAGAGCTTGTCGCCGTCAGGCAGCAGGACCTCGAGGAGGCTGGGTGCCGGTACGCTCGCCGCACCATGGCGCCTCCGATGAGGGCCGCGGCCCTCAGAGGTGCACCGCGTGGGCTGCGCAGCGCCGCGCTCACATCCGCCAAGCGCGTCGCTCCCTCACGATCACGCATCGTCGGGGCATGTCGTCGACGAAAGCCGTACGTTGGGCCGGTTCCCACAGCTCCACCTCACGCTATCACTGGGCGCGCGGCCCTCATTTCGTACCGGAAAGTAATTGAGGCTTCTACGGTGGCGTGCCGCGCTTAGTGGATATCCACGGCTGGAACGCGATCGTGGCGCTCGGCGGGAATTGCAGGCCTCTGACGGTGGTTGTCGTAGTGAGAGGCTCGAACTCTCGACCCTGAGACAGGAGGACATCATGAAGCGCAGCCTATTCGACGCCCTGATCTTGGTCGGCATCGTCCTGTTGGCCGTAGCGGCACCGTTCTGGACGGGCGTGGCGCACGCGGACGATTTGAGGCTGGCCACCGGCCCCTACAGCATTCAGGCTCCCTAACGGCCGGGCGGTGGGGATCGCCCGGGGGGGGGTCCTGAGGGCGCCCCCGGGACGATCGCTCGCTGTTGCGGGATGCAGGTTAGCCTGGCCACGCAGGAGAAGTTCCTGATCCCCTCTCATCCCTGGTGCTGCCGCGTTCGATCCCGATCGAGCGCGGAGGGCGCATTACCGCGACGCGCGGCGGCGGGGGTTCTTCGAGCACAGCGGCATCGTGGAACGAGCTCTGTGCCTCGATCCCGAACGCGTTCGCGGAGGGGAGACGATCGACGACCTCCACGAGCGCTACCGGCACGGGGCGCTCGAGCTGGCGGGAGCTGCCGTGCGCGCGGCCCTCATCCGCGCCCAATGGATGCCACACGACATCGATTCCTGGCCACGAGCAGCTGCACCGGCCGGCTGACCCCGCGCTGGACGCGCACCTCGTCGCTCGGCTCGGCTGCCGGCCTGACGTGCAGCGGGTGCACGTCGGCGACACGGGGTGCGCCTCGGCAGTGGTCGCTCTACAGCTCAAGGGCGAGGGCCGCCGCTTCAGCCGGCCGAGTCGGGTCCGGCGGGAATATCCGCGAAGGCGTTCGGCGTTGTTCAATTATATGTATATGCTTGTCGCCGCGCTCCTTCTCCTCGGCGTCGTGATGGCGCCAACGTCCACGATCGCCGGTCCGCCATGCCCGGACGGCATGATCCGAGTGCCCGGCGGCCCGTTCTGGATGGGGAGCGACGCCGCCGAACGCACACTCGCCAGCAAGCTGTCGAGTCCGGAGACGCGCGAGGCGCGCTGGTTCGACGCCGAGCTGACGCGAGAACAGGTCACTATCTCGGCCTTCTGCATCGACCGGACGCTCGTGTCCCAGGCGCAGTACGGGCGCTTCGTCGCGGCGACCGGTCACCGCGAGCCTGGCATCACTCGAAGCGAATACCGGCAACAGGGCTTCCTGGTCCACGACTACGAGCGAGAAGTCACGCCCTATCTCTGGGCCGGCACGAAGCCACCCATCCGATTCGCCCACCACCCCGCGGTGCTCGTCAGCGCGGCCGACGCGGAAGCCTACTGCCGCTGGCGCGCGTTCGGGCTTCGCCTGCCCACCGAGGCTGAGTGGGAAGAGGCAGCCCGGGGCGACCGCGGCTCGATCTTTCCCTGGGGCGATGCATGGGACCCCACCCGCGCCAACAGTGCGGCGAGCGGCGTGCTCGGCACCACGCCGGTGACGCGGTATCCGAACGGCGCCAGCCCGTATGGCATGCTCGACGCGGTCGGCAATGTCTTTCAGTGGACAGGCACGTCGCTCGGTGTCGGGCGGCGGGTCCTCAAGGGCTGCGGCTGGGACGACGACGCCGGCCTCTGCCGCCCCGCGTTCCGCCACGGCCGTCCGGCCGAGAGCCGCCACATCCTCATCGGGTTCCGCTGTGCGGGGCGGTGAAGCGTCTCACTACGCTGCGGTGCACGGGACGAGAACGTTAGACTCTCGGCATGGTGCGCCCAGTGAAGCTGCGCAGGACCAGCCTGTGCAAGTCGGCCGTTGGGCGCAGATGGCGCGCAGATGGCGTCCGACAAGCTCGATGAGCTGGGCATCGCGCAGCACGGTGATCCTGATCGTGACGCCCGGATGCGGCGGCTTGAATAATCGACTGGCTGTTGTCCACCTCGACGGCCTCGCCGGCTCCACGCGGTGACGGCGCGGGGCGTCGTGCGCCAGCAACCGGCGACACGGTCGGGAATAAACCGGCTCACCCGGTGTTAAGCGGGTGTGAAATCCCCGGCCCCGTGTCCAGCCGGATACGGTCCGCCTATCGGCCATCGCGCCCTACGGGCCCAGCCCCGATCGGGCAGCCCGTCTGGTGCGATGTACTGGAGCTCGTGCGGTTCTACAAGATGCAGCCGAAATGAGACGCCTCAGGCGGTACGCCATCATCGCGGCGTTTGGCGCCCTGACGGCGATATCGGCCTGGGCCGGAGAGGCCGACGTGGTGGCGGTGGAGGCTGTCGAGGAAGAGGCCGGTGTGTGGACGTTCGTGGTGACGGTGCGCCACGCCGACCGGGATTCCGAGCACTGGGCCGACTGGTGGCGGGTGCGCACCCCCGACGGCAGTGAGCTGGGTCGGCGCGTCCTGCTGCACTCTCACGTCGACGAGCAGCCGTTCACGCGCGACGCGCGTATCCGGATTCCGCGCGACGTTCGCATCGTCGTCGTCGAGGCGCACGACAAGGTCCACGGCCTCGGCGGTGCCACGGTGACTGTGGATCTCGCCACGACATCAGGCCCGGGCTATCGGGTACGCCCGCGGCCCTGAACGGAGCGCGTGGACTGCGCCGGCCTCGGTCTGAATACCGGTTAGAACGCGTCGCCCGTCTCGCGGGCGTCGAGCGAGGGCGATGACGATGGCGAACCCACTGATCAAACTGCAGCAGATCGGCCAAGCCTTGTGGTACGACCACGCAGGATGCGACCGGCTCGACGCGAGTGAGCTGGGGCGCCTCGTCACCGCCGCCGACATCGGCGGAGTCCTCCTCCCGAGGATCGCCTTGTCGAGGACGCCCGCGGTGCCGCCGATGTCCTGGGTGCGATCTACGAGCGGACCGGCGGTCGGGATGGGTTCGTCAGATCAGTCGCGTCCTTCCTCGCGAGGCGTCTGGACGGGCTGGTGGACACGCTCCTCCGGATCCAGGTCACCGCGCAGCCCGACGGGAGTGAGGCGAGCAGGCTCCAGGCGCTTCTGGGGCAGGCGGGGATCGCTCACGCGAAGCTCGCCTACGCGACGTTCAGGACTATCGTTGCTGGCCCGCGGTGGACCGCGGCCGCGGCGCGCGGCGCCAGCGTCCAGCGGTTGCTGTGGGCGAACGCGGCGCCGGCGAACGCGGCCCGCCGCGATGTCTACTACGTCGAGCGCCTGATCGGACGGGACACGGTGAGCGCTTTGACGGTCGCCACGCTCGCGGCCTTCCGCGCAGGCGGCCGGGTTCAGCCGACGCTCGAGAACGGGCTGCCGTACGCCCGCTGGGTTCGGCTACGGCTGGAGTCCGCAGGGTTCAACCTCGAGAAGATCGCTCGCTGCCTCGAAAGACAGGGGGTTCATCTGTCGTCGGCCTCGCTCGAGCAGATCGTGGGCTGCCTCTACCGCAGGGCAACTGATGAACGGGTCGCGCCCTCGCGGTTGCTGAGTCGCGGCGTCACCGGATACGAGTTGAACGGTTGCACCGGCAAGGCGTCCGGTCAGGGCAGCGAGTCGACAGCGATAGGCCGCCGGCAGACGAAACCTGAAGGGCTCCGTGCGGGGTCCGGCCGTGCACCTCCGCGACGGCTCGCGAACCCGTGCCCACTGGGCTGGCGATCGGCGACCGGGTGGTGGGCCGAGGGCGGCCCCCCGGTTTCCGGGGGGCCGCCGGGGTTTCTACCGCTTCGGCGCGCATGGGTTCTTGCTGGCGCAGGGGTTCTTCGCCGCGCACGGGTTCTTCGCAGCGCAGGGGTTCTTGGCCGCGCACGGATTCGCACCTCCCGCCTGGGCGATGTACACGTAGGCGGCGCGCCGTGCTCCCTCCTTCTCCACGTACGAAACGGTGACGTCCTGGCCCGCCTTGAGGGCGGCAAGCTGCTTCCGGGCGGGACCTTCGCGCACCTGCGTGCGCTGATCGAGACCGAGCGCAAGGGGACCGGCTTCGGTCTTCAGCGTGAGAGAGTTGGGCTGGACGGCAACGACCTGGGCCTTGACCATCCTGGCGACGGCCGGGACCGAGGTGCCGCCTCCCGCACACGGGTTCTTCGCGGCACACGGGTTCTTTGCCGCGCACGGGTTCTTGGCGGCACACGGGTTCGCGGACTTGGCCGCGCACGGGTTCTTGGCCGCGCACGGGTTGGCCTTTTGCGCCATCACCCCGGGGGCGGGCACGAGCGTCAACGCGGCGACGACGGACGCGCTAGTGACGACGTGACGGATCATGCTGTTCACCTCCTTTCCATCCTCCCTCTCGGAGGAAATTCGGCCCGGTCCTCCCGGGCCGGAGACGGCGATTGCGGCGGGGAACGCGCCTCCAGGAGCACGCGGGCGACCGCGTGAGCGCCCGGGCTGTTCCAGTCCTTGCCTCCCGCGCCGGCGGCGCGCACCGTGCCGGCGCGGTCGATCAGGAAGTGGGTGGGAGTGAATCGCACGCTGTAGGTCCTGGCGACCTCGCCCGTGGTGTCGATCACCACAGGGAACGTGAGGCTCATCTCGGCGACGTACGCTTTCACCCGTTCCGCCGGCTCGGAGAGATTGACGGCGATGATCCGCAGTCCCTCGCTTCGTCTGGCCTTCCAGAGGGCCTCCAGGGAGGGAAACTCCCTCCGGCAGTGCGGTCACCAGGTCGCCCAGAAGACGAGGACGTCCGCGGAGCCGCCCCGCGGTGACACGCTCACCTGTCCGCCGTTGACGTCGCGGAGCGTGAACTCCGGAGCTCTGATGCCGCTGTCGAAGCTGACGAGCCCGAACGCCTCGAAGGGGTCGGGCGGCGCCGTGGCCGGACCGGCGAGCGCCGGCCCCACCGGCGCCAGCAGCACGAGCGCGAGCACGGCGGGCCACCTCATGGCGTCTTCCCGTTGATGAAGTTCTCGCGGATGTATCGCACGACGCCCCAGATCTCGTCGTCGGACAGGATGTGACCGTAGGGCTTCATCGTGTCGTAGCCGGCCACCTCGGTTGCCCCGACTCGCCCGTGCTTGATCAGCTCCACCAGGTAGTCGTCGGAGAACCGGGCCATGAACGCCTGATCGTGATAATCGGCCGGCGCCGGCTGGGCGTCGCTCACGAAACGGGGCGGCGCCGGCTGCTGGGGGCTGGCGCGGGGGCCGTCCCCGCGGCCCTGGGAGCCGTGGCAGGGGACGCAGGCGTCCTCGAAGATCTCGCGCATCTCCGCCGCCTGGGGGCGCCCCGTCCCGAACGCCCGCTCGAAGGCGATCAGCTCCCGGATCTGGGCGTCCTCGAAGAGATGGCCGAACGCGGGCATGGCCAGGGACTGCAGCGGCGAGTCCTTGACCTCGCGCTTGAGCACCGCGAGCTTCCCGTACTTGACGACCTCGAAGAGATACTGATCGGTCAATCTGGACATGTAGTTCGTGTCAGTGAAGACCTGAGGACGTGGCATCGTGTTGAGCCAGGACGGGCCCTTGCCGTCGCCGGTGGCGCCGTGACACGCGAAACAGATCTCCTTGTACACGCTCTCACCCAGCGCGAAGTCGCCGCTGGGGGCCGATCTGCCGGGGCGCGCTCCCGGCGACAACGCCGCGACGCTCCCGATGACTGCCACCGCGACCCACCGCCGCATCCCGATGCTCATCGTCCATGGGCCCCGCACCTCGGGGTGGGGCGGCGACTGTCGCCGCCCCCACCGCGCTTCGACTACCGCATGCCGGTCTTCTTCTCCAGCTCGATGCGTTTCTGCTCCCACGCCTTCATGGCCTTGTAGCGTTCCGGTGTCAGCGAGGCCACGTAGGCCTCGAGGTCGATGTATTCCTGCGAGTTCGGATCCATCGGCTCACGGCCGAGGAACACCGTGTTTCAGAGGTCGTTGAGGACGCCGATCGTCGCCACGAACCCCGGCCCCGCGATTCGCGGATAGTGGTTCGCCGCGCCCCGGAGGTCCGGAATGGGGATCGGCATCTTGGTTCCGTCGACCATCGTCGCGGTCCCACCGATGGTGCCGCCCCGCGGGTGACACCCCGCGCATCCGAGGTCGTTGAACAGCTTGCGGCCGCGGCCGATCGACGCGTCGATGTTGTCGCCCGCCTTCAGCGTCTCC
>JBOHPM010000129.1:0-8014 GCA_050731715.1 Candidatus Rokuibacteriota bacterium | reverse complement strand
TCCCGACCTTCCCCAACGCCCGTTACTGGATGAGCACCAAGGACTGGGAGGCCTGCCACCAGCCCGACGTGCAGCCGACCCGCTTCGTGAACGCCCCCACCTGCGTCTGGCCGCTGGCCGAGCTGGGTCTGATCGAGCTCATGCAGGGCGAGCACAGCCTCACCCGGCAGCTGACGGCGCTCCCCACGCCCGGCCACACGCCGGGGCATATGAGCATCCTGATCACCTCCAAGGGCGAGCGGGCCCTCGTGCTCGGCGACGCGGCGCACAGCCCCGTGCAGGTCCTGGAGCCCGACTGGGTCTCCCGCGCCGACATGGACCCCGAGCTCACCCGCCAGACGCGGCGAGCCCTCCTCGATCGGCTGGAGCGCGAGGAGATCATCGTGGCGGCCGGCCACTTCCACGCTCCCGGATTCGGCAAGATCGTGCGCCTGCAGGGCCGTCGTTACTGGCAGGGACTCTAGGCCTCGCCGTTCGAGAGGAGAACGACACGGATGCGCATTCGGTGGGTCATTCTGTGCCTCGGTCTGGGTCTGCTCACTCCCGGCCCGGGCCACGCCAGCGACTTCCGCCTGCTCAACGTGGGGCTCCGGGGTGGTGTCGACGGGCCCAACGTGTTCGGCGGTGACGAGAAGGAGCATTTTCAGCAGTACGACATCTTTGCCACGGCAACGTTGCCCTGGGACTGGCGTTTCGACTCGGGCTGGGGGTTCAGTCCTCGACTGATGGGAACCGCCGGCGTCCTCATCGGCGCCGGAGAAGCGGGATTCGTCGGGTCGATCGTCCCTCTGCTCGCTTTCGGTCCGAAGGACAGCATCCTGGCCCTGGATGCTGGCGTCGGGGTCGGGGTCCTCACCCGGCACAAGTTCGGCGTGCAGGATTTCGGTGGGGCCTTCCAGATCGTCGTGACCTTCGGGTTGCGCGTTCCCGTCTACCGGGCTCTGGGCATCGGCTATCGGATGGCCCACATGTCCGACGCCAAAATCTACGGTGAGGGCACAGGGGTGGACGTGCACATGCTGGAGCTGACCTACACCTTCCGCTGAAGCTGCCCCCGTTAGAAGGTCACGCGGAGCGCCGTCAACCCTCGCAGCGTGAGGCTCTGGCGGTAGGCGGGCTCCGCGGTGGCCAGCGCGAGCCCGGGCAGACGCTGCACCAGCGCGTTGATGGCGATCTGACCTGCAGCTCGCCCATCTCGTCCTAGTCGATCGCAGCGTGCACGCAGTTGGATACCAGATCCAGCCGCGCGCTGTGCCAGGGATCGGGGATGCGGCTGTTGGTGAAGTAGGCGAAGCTCACGCCGGAGTCGGGATCGCCCCAGCAGTACGACGAGCCGACGCCCCCGTGCCCGAAGGTCCGCGGCGAGGCCAGGCTGCCCAGGCCGCGGATGGTGTCGGTGGTGCCGCGCAGGTGCGGGCCGAGCCCGCGGTGCATGGGCATGCCCATGTACCCATCGACCATGTCGCCGGTGACGTTGCGGGTGACGTACTGGATGGTGCGCGGGGAGAAGAGCCGGACCCCGTTCAGCCGACCGCCGGCCAGCATCATCTGGTAGAAGGCGGCCTGGGCCCGGGCCGTGGCGTAGCCACCGCTGGCGGGCGCGCCGGCCCGGCGGAAGGCGGCGGTGTTCTCGTCGGCGCGCTTGACCTGCCGGGTGCCGTCGGGGGCGGGCTCGTGCATGTCCACTGCGCGGCCCTGCTGGCCGTCGGGCAGGCCGACGAGGAGCTCGTCGCCCAGGCCGAGCGGGACGATGACGTTGTCGCGGATGAAGGCGCGGTAGTCGGTCTTGGTCACGGCCTCGATCATCGCCGCCGCCACCCAGTGGGCGGATCGTCCGTGATAGTGCAGGCGCGAGCCCGGCGTCCACTCCAGCGTGAACCCGCACACGGCGCGCCGGAGCAGTTCGTGGTCGTCCCACGCCTCGTTCGGGACCTCCGCGTTGGGAAAGCCCCCCCGGTGCGAGAGGAGCTGGACGATCGTGATCTCACCCTTGCCGTTGGCCTCGAAGCCCGGCAGGTGCTCGGCCACCCGGTCCGTGAAGCGCAGGGCACCGCGCTCGGCCAGGAGCCAGACCGCGGAGGCCGTGATGACCTTGGTGTTGGAGTACAGCAGCCACAGGGTGTCGGCGCGGGCCGGCTGACGCTGGGGATCCAGCCGGGCGTCACCGTACGTCTTCGTGAGAGCGAGCTTGCCGTGGCGGGCGAGGGCGATCTGGGCGCCGGGGTACCGCCCCTCGGCAATGTGGCGGTTGATCAGCTCGTCCAGGCGGGTGAGGGCCGCCCCATCGAAACCGAGGTCGGCCGCCGTCGAAGTCTCCAGGGGAAATCGCTGAGCCATCGCTGATGCCTCCTCGTGTCGGGGGACTCGTTACCTCAGGGGCCAGCCGAGCCATTCGCACACGCCGCGCCCCATGACCCACTCCAGATCGTCACCCTTGAGCCAGTCCAGCTCTCTGGTGAAGAGATCGATGCACTCCCGGTAGGTGCACGGCATGCGGGTCAGATCGGTGCCCCAGAACGTCCGCCGCGGACCGAACGCCTCGAACAGCGTGCGGATGGCGCCCTGCACGTCGCGGAAGGGATAGGTTTGCGTCGACCAGGACGGCATGCCCGAGGCCTTCACGGCCACGTTCGGATGCCTGGCCAGCGCGCAGACCTGGGGCAGCGCGTCGAACACCTGGGGGGCTTTCTCGCCCAGGCTGATCCCCGCGTGGTCGATCACGAGCTTGAGGCCGGGATGCTGGCCCGCCACGCGATCGAGCACATCCAGCGCGCCCGGCATGAGGACCATGAGCGGGATGCTGTGTCGCTCGGCCGCTGGCCAGAGCCAGTCCGCCGACCCATCAGTGAGCAGGTGGCGGTAGTGCACGTTGTGGAACGTGAAGCGCATGCCGAGCATCCCGGGTTGCTTTTTCCAGTCGGCCACGAGATTGCGGCTCTTCGGGTCTCCCAGGGTCAGACGTCCCATGACGGCGAACCGATCGGGATAGAGGCGTGCCGCCTCCAGGGCCAGGTCGTTGCGGTCGCCTTCCCACGAAGGCGGCACCACGACCACGCGGCGGACGTTGGCCAGGTCCATCTGGAAGAGCAGCGCCTCCTTCGAGATGGGATACGGCTTCTGCGCGTCCTGGGCGCGGCCCGGCGGCCAGGGGCGGTCGGACGTGTCAGCGCCCCAGATGTGGACTTGCGAATCGACGATGTGCATATTCTCCCTCAGCGCGGGCGCGTCGTCATCTGCCCGGGATCCATCCCGTAGAAGAGCGGCGCACCGCGGTCCCCCGGCCGCGGCCAGGGGTGCTCGCGCAGCACCTGCTCGTCGATGTCGGCGCCCCAGCCCGGCGTGTCGGTCAGCATGATGTGCCCGTTTTGGATCATCGGCGGCCGCGTGACGAGCGAACCCTTCCACGGCACGTCGTCGATGTCGATCTCCATGATGCGCACGTTGGGCAGCACCGCGCACAGGTGCAGCGCGTGGAAGTCGGCCAGGTGGCTGTAGTAGTTGTGGGGGGCGATGTTGATCTCACAGGCCTCGGCCAGCCGGCCGATCTGCACGGCCTGGGAGAAGCCGTTCCAGGGCACGTCGATGATGGCCACGTCCACCGCGTGCTTCTCGAGGAACGGCCGGTACTGCCGGAGGGTCAGCAGGCTCTCGCAGGAGGCCAGCCGCGTGGAGGTGGATTGCTTGATCTGGAGCAGGGCGTCGGGGTCCCAGTTGTCGTACTCGAGCCACTGCATGTCGTACTTCTCCAGCAGCTTGGCGATCCGCAGCACGCCCTCGGTACGGAAGTTGTAGTTCAGGTCCAGGCAGAGGCCGATCTTCGGGCCCACCGCCTGGCGGAACGTGCCGATCAGTCGATCGATGGCGTCGAGGATCTCGACCGTGGGGGCGCCGTCGGTGCTGTTGATGCCGCTGGCGAACCCGGGGAAGTAGACGGTGGCGGGGTCGCCGGGGATGACCATGTTGGTCTTGAGCGCAGTGAAGCCTTTGGCCACGACCTCGCGTCCAAGCGCGGCGATGTCGTCATAGCTCTTGAGCGGCGGCGTCCCCAGCGCTGTTCCCATGCGCGCTCGCGTGGTGCCGCAGTGAGACCAGTAGAGCCGCACCCGGTCGCGCAGCGGCCCCCCGAACAGCTCGTAGACCGGCACCCCGAGCGCTTTGGCCTTGAGATCCCACAGGGCGAGCTCGATCCCCGCCATGGCCTTGTGCGAGACACCGCCGGAGTTCTGGCGCCCCCGGCGCAGCATGTCCCAGTACAGGCGCTCGATCGGACGCGGATCCTGGCCGACGAGCAGATCGGCGAGGTCGCGGACGCAGCCAGCGATGCCGTACGGGCTTCGGCTGTCGCTGCACTCGCCCCAGCCCACGAGGCCGCCGTCGGTCTCGACGCGAACGAACGTCCACGGACGCCAGCCACCGTCGCAGTGCAGCGCCTCCACGCGCGCGATCTTCATCGCCTTACCTCCGCGCGATCAAACGCCGGAACGCCGCCCCGTACTGGAACCCGTAGCCTTCCGCCAGCTCGGCCGCATGGTGCCGCAAGCGCTGCCCGATGGTCTCTCCGGCCGGCACGTTGAAGCCGGGGAGCTGGCTCTCGTGGCGGATCAACGCCGCGATCTGTCGCTCGATCGAGTCGGTGACGTCCACGATGACGTTGGGCTCGTCCATCCCCCAGTACCAGAGCTCGCGGACCTTGTGCGGCTCCAGGCCGTCCCGGGAGATCTGCTCGGCGAAGTGCAGGTGGTCGCGCGCATACGGGTACACGGCGTCGGTGGCGGCGATCCCGGCCTGGCGGTGGTCGCGGTGCTGGAAGCCTTTGACCCGGTAGGGGTCGTGCACGAGCACCGTGTGCGGGCGGTACTGGCGAAGGGTCCGCACGATGTCTCCGCGAAACTGGCGGGTGTCCTCCAGCTCACCGTCGGGGTACCCGAGCATGACGAGATGCTTCACGCCCATGAAGTCGGCGGCGGCGCGCTGCTCGTCGGCCCGCTTCTGGGCGAGCTGGGCCGGCGTGAAGGAGCGGTCGGCGGTCCCGGCCTGGCCGTTGGTGCACAGCACGTACGCCACCTCGCAGCCGGCGGCCACCCACTTGGCCACGACGCCGCCGGAGGCGATCTCGGCGTCGTCGGGATGGGCGAAGATCACCATCGCCTTCTCGGGCACCTCGGTCACGATCTCGAGCTTTCTAGTGTCGGCTGGCACTGGCCCCCCCGAGGCGCCGGCTGGCCAGCGCCGCGCCTTCGCTGAGTGAGCGAAGCTTGGCCCAGACCACGCTCTCGGCGCAATTCTCCGAGCCGGCGAACGTGCCGAAGCCACAGTCGGTCGACGGGATCACGCGCGTGGGGTCGTCGAGGGCGGCCACCGCCTGGCCGATCCGGTCGGCGACCACCTCGGGATGCTCCACGTAGTTGGTGGTCGTGTCGATCACGCCGGGCAGGAAGAGCATCGCCGCGGGCAGCCGCTGCCGCGCGATCACGCCGTATTCGTGCTGGTGGCGGGGGTTGGCCAGGGGCAGCGAGAGCGCGCCCACCCGGGCCCGAAGGATCGCGGGCAGGATCGCCTCCAGCGGCACGTCGTGGACGTGCGGTCCCTCGTAGTTCCCCCAGCAGAGATGCAGGCGGATGCGCTCGGCGGGAATCGCCGCCGTGGCCTGGTTGATGGCCTCGACGTGGAGCTCGACGGCTTGCACGAAGCGGTCCAGCGGCTCGTGCTGGAAGAATCGCGTGCGCTCCATGGCGAGGTCGGGGCAGTCGATTTGCAGAATCAGGCCGCGGGCGTGGATCAGCTCGTATTCCTTGCGCATCTCCCGGGCCAGGGCCAGGACGTACCGCTCGTGCGAGTCGTAGTGGGCATTGAGGAGGATGGTGGCGATCGTGCCCGGGGAGGCGGCGGTCATGAACCGCTCGGCGAACTGCCGGGGAGCGGTGTCGGCCGCGTGCAGGAAGAGATCGCACTCCCGTTGGGCCTCGCTCAGGTCGTCGTAGCGGATCTCGGCGATGGCCTGAGGCGCATTGGCACTGCGGGCGGAGGCCTGGCGCCGGAGCTGCAGCATGACCGCCCAGTCGGGGAACTCGGCGAGGTCGCGGGCGATGGCGCGCTTGCTCTCGCCACCGAAGCCCCGCATCCGACGGGCCACGTACGTGGAGAAGCCGGCCCGCGGCTGCTCCCCGTCGTTGCCCACGTCGATCCCGACCTCGAGCTGCCGGGCCACCACGGCCCGCACGCCGGCCTCGACCTCGCGCGCCAGCGCGCCCTCGTCGATGGGGTGGCCCCGGTCCTGCTTGACGAGCAGCTCGCGCAGGGCCGGATGACGGGGGAGGCTACCGACGTGGGTGGTGAGGAGGCGGTCGTCGCTCTTGCGCATGGGCCCGGACGTTTCTGGCATCATAGCAGAGATCTCACGGAGGTTCGGCGCCGGGCGCGGTATGCTGACAGCAAGGAGAGTGCGATCCATGACCGACTGCAAGCATGGCTTGCGGGCCGGCTGCGCCTACTGTCACGGCCCGCGCGCGGAGCCGGCCAGCCAGGTGGTGGCGAAGAAGCCGATCAAGACCCGCCTGGCCGACAAGATGAACGACCGCATGACCGCGTTGAAGCGGCGCCTGCGCGAGATCCGCGGAGAGGTTCGCGAGGAGTAGAGGGCCGGCCCCGGGCGTCTCAGGCCACCGCCCCGACAGACTCGGGGGCCAGATCTCGCACGAAGCACCGGATGTCTCCGAGATGCTCGTAGCGCTCCGTGTGGGCCACCAGGCCCGCCCGGCCGGGATCGATGCCCAGCCAGCGGAGCGCGGCTTCCGTGAGCATCAGATAGGCCCGCCGGGCGCCCAGGCCGTTCTTGAGCAGGCGGTGGGCGAGAATCACGTTCATCCCGGCCGCCTGACTCCGGCCCCCCACGGCATGGCGCAGAAAGCTTCCGTGGTGGGCGACGATCTTGAGATCGAGCGTCGAGATGTTCGTGCAGACCTTGCACGAACACTGCCCGTTGGCCTGCATCTCCTGCTGGCGCTGGCGGAAGGCGGCAAAGGCGCTCTCCAGCACGCCGAGCAATCTCTTCCGTGGGACCAGCACCCGATCCGGCCCCAGGGCGAAGACCGCGTCCCCCTCGACCTCCTGAATTTCCAGTGGGGGCGCGAGCTTGCTCATGACCTCCTCGAGCAGCGCCGCGATGATGGGCGGGCCGTGCTCGAGCTCGGTGGCGGTGACGAACTCGGTAAACCCCGAGATGTCGGCCAGGACCAGCGCTCCGTTCTCGATGTGGGCTTCCATGCCCTTATTGATCTGTGCACAAGTAATAGACATTTCCGTCTCGTCCATATACTCTTGGGGTATGAGACCCCAGGGGAGCCCCGAGGAGTTGGAGCGACGGCGGCGGCGTGCCGTCGACCTGTTGAAGGCGGGCGCGTCGATCACGGAGGTCGCCCGCCGGCTCGGATGTTCCCACAGTTCGGTCATCCTGTGGCGGGACGCTGTCCGTCGAGGTGGCCCCACGGCCTTGACGGCCAAGCCGGCCCCAGGCCGACCGCCAAAGTTGACCGCGCGGCAACGGGCGAAGCTGCCCCGCCTCTTGCTGCGCGGCGCCGCGGCGTGGGGCTTCGAGACGGAGCTGTGGACCACCCGGCGGATTGCCACGGTGATCCGCCGGGAATTCGGGGTACGCCTTCACCGCGCGCATGTGGGCCGCGTGCTCAGCGCCCTGGACTGGTCGTGCCAGAAGCCCGAGCGGCGCGCCCTCGAGCGTGATGAGGCGGCCATCGAGCGCTGGAAACGATATCGCTGGACCGCGATAAAAAAAACGCGGAGCGCCTGAAGGCCCACCTGGCCTTCGCCGACGAATGCGGCTTCTTGTTGATCCCCAACGTCCGGCGGACGTGGGCGCCCCGGGGCCACACCCCGATTATCCGGCACCGCTACCAGCGGGATAAGGTCTCGGCGATTTCGGCCGTCACCGTCAGTCCCGAGCGCCGCCGGGTCGGACTCTATCTGCACTTGCATCCCGACGAGAACATCACCAATGTCG
>JBOHPM010000128.1:0-8034 GCA_050731715.1 Candidatus Rokuibacteriota bacterium | reverse complement strand
CGCGTCGTCGGCTGCATGATCAATTCGGCCAACGCCATCGCCGAGCCCGGCGTGATCCGCAACTCCCCCGGCACCAAGAACCGCTTCACTCTCGGCGAGCCCGACGGCACGATCTCGCGCCGGTTGCAGACGATCTCGCAGGCCTTCGAGCGCGCCGGCATCCCGACCCCGCTGACCGCGACGATCCGCGTCGACATCTGGGACAAGCTGGTGCGTAACCTCAGCACCAGCCCGATCTGCGCCCTGACCGAAGTCCGTTGGGTTGCAAACCCAATGAGACCACGGCGCGCGTCGCAGTCGCTCGATTCAGCTTCGTCGCCGTGAGCGGCGTTGATGCGTCGAAGAACCGTATCTGATGGCCTCGCTCGGCGGTATTCCGATCGGCCGGCCGGCGCGACCGAAGGAGGTTGCTGATCACCGGCTCGACCGCCTGGGAGAGCCGGGTCACGCGCCGATCCGGCAGAACCCCGCGGCCGTGGCCCAGTAGCCACCGTTCCGCTCGCATTCTCTACGCTGAGCGTCGGTCGGGGTCGTACTCTGAGGCCGACCACTCTGAGCTTGAGCGATCATCGTAAAGCCGCTCGTCACTGTGCCGGGGGGCCGACCAGCCGGCGGGTGGGTGCCACGGGAGGGCGAGAGCGCGGAGAAGGTGCTTTATGTCGCCTGTGCTCCCTGATCGCCGAGGGACTCGCGGAGAGCGTGATGACCGCCCACGTGGTGAACCGCTGGCTCGACCTCTGGCACCCGGCCACGCTGTCGAGGCCCACCGTGACGGGTCTGCTTCGGGGCACGCTCGCCTACGACGGGCTCGTGGTCAGCGACGATTCTCCGGATGGCGGCGATCGAGCAGTATTACGGGATCGGGGAGGCCGCCGTGCGGGCGCTGGCCGCCGGGGGCGACGTGCTCCTCATCGCCGTCGACCAGCTCCCCGACGGCCGCTCGGCATCAGAGGTGGTGCTGGCCGCTATCCACGCCGCGCTGGTCAGCGGGCGGCTCGACCCCGCCCGGGTGGAGTCCGCGCTCGCCCGCGTGGCGACGTGGGGCAGCCGCTTGTCCCGCCGCATCTGACGCAACACCATGACTGAGTGTCAGCGGATAATGGTCGGCCAGGACGAGGGTAATCACCTGCCTGGCGCCGTCCTCGTTCGTCCCACGCGACCGAGCGCAGTCCTGTGTCACCGTGAGGAAGCGCCGGCACGCGAGGATGGTATGCGACCGCCGCGCGCCCTTACGCTGCAAGGCCTCGATGATCTCCAGAGCGGGTGAGTCCCGGGTGTCCGCCACATTGGCTTTGTAGGCGACGCCGAGCGCGAGGATCCGCGCGCGACGACCATCTGAACGACGTACCCCGGCACCTGTCGATTGATCTCATCGGCAAAGGGCGGTGAAGCGCGGCTCGTAGCCACTCAGCCGGAGCTTCCAGGAGAGGTAGTGGGGATCCGAAGGCAGGCAGTGGCCACCCAGTTCCGTCCCCGGATAAAACGGCATGAACCCGAACGGTTTGGTTGCCGCGGCCGCGATGACCTCCCATACCCAGGCGTGGGCACAGCGGCTGAGCGCCTCCACGGCTCCGCGTTGGGAGGGCTAACCCGCCAAGGTCGCCCGGGCCCGCGTGGGCAGCTCGACGTGCAGCGTGAGGCCGCGGTCGGTGTTGGGCGTCGCCCAGATGCGACCTCCGTGAGCCTCGACGATCGAGCGACTGATCGCGAGTCCCATGCCCAGCCCCTTGGGCTTGCTGCTCACGTAGTGCTCGAAGATCCGCTCGAGCTCCGTGTCTTTCACACCGACGCCGGTATCGCTGATCGCGATGGCGAGCCGTCCGGCTTCAGGCTGGCTGGTCTGGATCGTAATCTCCAGTGGGCCCTCGTCGTCGCCTGCGGCGACGGCTTCGCACGCGTTGACCAGGAGGTTCAACACGACCTGCTCGAGCTGAATGGGGTCGCCGAGAACGGTAGGGGCCGCCTCGTCGAGCATCCGGCGCACGTTGATGCCTCTGACGAGCAGATCAGTGTGGAGCAGACCGACCACGCCCTCGATGAGCGCATTGGCGTCCACCGCCACGAGCTCCACGTGCTGTTTCCGGAACATCGCCCGCAGCCGGCGGATGACTTCAGACGCCCGCCGGGAATCGGCGGCGATGTCAGCCAGCGCGTCCTCGACTTCCTTGAGCTGGGAAGGCCCCTGACCCAACAAGCGGCGCGCGGCCTGCGCGTTGGTCAGAATCGCCCCGAGCGGCTGGCTGATCTCATGGGCGATTGAGGCTGTCAGTTCGCTCATGGTGGTGACGCGGAGCACGTGCGCAAGCTCTTCGCGCTGCCGCCGGGCATCGGCCTCGGCTCGGCGCCGCCGCGCCCGGGCGACGAGCAAGCCGGCGATCAGGGCGCTCTGGGTCACCACCACCGCCACCGCGCCGGCGATGTACCAGCTGTAGAGTCCCCAGACCGACTCCTCACGAAACCGGATCACGCTCCCCGTCGGCAGGCGGGCTCCGTCGATGCCCCAGCGCTGGAGCTGCCGCCAGTCGAACATGTACACGTGGGGGTCGTAGCGGACGAGGGGGATGTCCTGGGCCCGCTCGCGCCTGAGGATCCTGAGCGCGATCTCGGAGGCTTTGAGGCCCTGGCTCTCGAAGCTCCACAGATGGCCGCCGACGATGCCCAGCCCCAGAAGAGTGTCGTAGACGCCGTAGATGGGCGCGTTCGCGACTCGAGCGAGCGGCGGCACAACGTCCGCGGGCACGAACAGCTCGCCGGCGCCATCGCGGAAGATGGCGTGGTAGAAGATGATCGTGTGCGGAGGTTGTGACGCGACGTGCCTGAGCAGTTCCAGCATCGAGAGCTGACCGGTGTCGATGACCTCGACGTCCGGGGCGACCTGCTGGAGGTCGCGAAACGTCTGCTCGGCCCACTGCCGATCGATCGTGGAGGACCCCGCGGCAACAACGACCCGTCGCGTTTCCGGATGAAGCGCGAGGGCCAGCTCGAGCGTCGTTTTGAACTGTACGACCCCAACGGCTCCCGTGATCCCCGGGGGAAGGGGCCAGTTCCGGATGCCTCTCTGCGCCGTGGACCCCACGACGATCGGCGTGCCCGGAAAGAGGCCGGCTCCATACTGGACCAGAAAGTCCACCGCCGGGTCCGAGATGGTGATCACAACGTCGAGCTTTCTGTCCGCGTAGCGCCGCCGTAGGAACTCGCTCTGGAGCTTTGCATGATCGTCGCCAGGAAAGCGCGAGACGTCCAGGTACTCGGTGTAGAAGTCGATCGGACCGACCCGCCCTGCCGCCAGAGTGGACCGGAGGATCCGGTCAAGGACGACGTTGGACGGCAGATCGGCGCGATGGGAATGGAGCATAAGGACCCGCCGGGGCCGCTCGCCTGGGGCGGAGCCCTCGGCCCCGATGGCGGCATTCTTGGGGCGATCTCGCGCCGGCGTCCCTGACCCGATCGAGAACGTTGCCAGGATCAGGATCAGCGCCAGCCCGAGCGGGCTCAGCCGCCTGCCTCGAAGTCCCTGTTCCTGCTCTCGCCGCCAAGGACACGTCATGCCGGGTCTCCGAGCAAAGAGTGCGGTGACGTACGGTGGGCGAGGTTAGCCGCCCAGGTCTCGGGTGGTCAAGGACCCGTACTCAATAAGACCTTTGGCCCATAACGTTGGCCGGCCACTCCCCGTAGACTCCCGGCACATGACAGCGCCCCGAGTGGCAGTCAAGGCCCCGGCCGCAGCGTCGCTGGTGGCCTGGGACGCCCCATCGTAGAGTTCCGCGCGGCGGTCCGGCACGTGGACGGCTCGACCCTGTTGACGAAGAAGGGCTGCGGGAGCAGGACGACCGGGGCCGCGCGGGTGCGCTGGCGCGCTCTGGAGCTCGTCCTCGTCGTTGCCGCGGCGATGATATCCCCGTCGTCGGCGCTGGCCGGGGAGCTCTCGCACTATTTTCCCGGAGCGGTCACCCTGCGCGGCTTCTTCGTGCCGCCGAAGGGCGTCTACGCCTCCCTGTCGCTGATCGGCTACCACAGCGACAGCCTCCGGGATCGGAACGGCGAGGACATCGACACGATCGTCGTCCGCGGTCAGACGGTCAAAGTGGACGCCCAGGTCGACACCTACTCGATCGCCCCAATCCTGATCTGGAGCTCGGGCTGGAAACCCCTCGGCCTGGACTACGCCGCGATACTCGCCGTGCCCGTCGGTGGTGGTGGATACCAGGCGGCCTTGTCCCGGCTGATCGGCTCGGGACTCGACCGGGACGAGTCACCGTTCGGCCTTCAAGATATTTATGTCCAGCCGCTCTGGCTCGGGCGGGAATGGCGGAGCTTCGAGCTGGCGGGCTCCTACGGATTCAGCGCGCCCACCGGCAAGTTCGAGCCGGGGGCCGCCGACAACACCGGGCTCGGCTTCTGGGGTCACCAGTTCCGCGTGTCGGGCGCCTGGTATCCACTCGACCAAAAGAGGCTGGGGATCATCACCGCCGTCACCTACGAGCTCAATCAGAAAAAAGAGGGCCAGGACCTCACGCCCGGCTCACACCTGACCCTGAACTACGGCGTGAGCCGGCTGCTGTGGGCCGGCCGGGGCGTCGTGGAGGTCGGGTTCTTCGGTTACAGCCAGTGGCAGGTGACCGATGATCGGGGCGCCGACGTGCCCGAGTTCACCCGTGGCGTCCGGGACGAGATCCACGTGGGCGGCGCGCAGCTCGGCTACACCTTCTTGCCGCAGCGGCTCAACGTGACCGGCAAGTACCTCTACGAGTACTACGCCGAGGACCGGTTCCGAGGCCACATCGTCAGCCTGGCCGTCGCCTACAAGTTCTGACGATTCGGCTGGAGCCGGGGGCGGGAGTCGAACCCGAACGCCCACGCGCCGGCGACGACGAAGGCGTGATACGCGAGATCCTGCCGGATCGGCGGCACTGCGAACACGCCGGCCATCGCCGCCCCCGCGATTGCCAGCAGCAGCGCCACGCGCCAGTTCACGGCGTCGCGCCCTCGGCGACCGCTGGCACGCGGCGGCCGTGGCGTGGACCAGGCCCTGCCGAAAGGCCGCCCGCCGTTGTCTGGGGACGGGTCGAGGCGCTATCGGACTCCAGGCCGCTTACGGTCGCACCGGGCGCCGGGCTCGCGCAGTCCAGATGCGACCGTCCAGCCAGTAGTGGCCGAGAAGGCCGGCGCTCAGAAAAGGATCGAGCACGCCGAGCCCGGAGACCGTGCACATCACCCAGGACGTGAGCCCGACTGCCGGCCACAGCGTGAACCGCGAGAGCCGGCGGACCTCTCGGGCCACCCGCTCAGCGCCGGGGACGTCGGCCCGTCGGGCCAAGGCGTAGGTGAAGTAGAGGTATTGCACTTCGTGGTGGATGGCGAGAACGAGAACGAACGACGAGGTCCAGGCGCCGAGCACGTAGGCGCTTCCGAAGCCCAGCGCGTTGGCCAGGACGAGCCATCGCTCACCGGGATGGACGACGACCGCGTGTCCGATGGAGTTCTGTCGTCCGCTGCCCGGGGCCGCGGTTCGGCCGATCGTCCAGACCAGGTAGGCCACCACGCTCGCGCCGGCCCCGCTCGCCAGCCCCCACAGGACCTCGGCGTCGAGCGACAGGCCATGGAAGGCTTGGCCCTCATGAGTCGCCGCCGTGCTCGTATAGTAGGCGACCGCCGCCATCATGGGCAGATAGCAAGAGGTCGGGAGCAGCCAGCGGTGCAGGGACGACACCGGCCCTCCGGCGCGCCGCTGGTAGTGCCGTGCGATCCCAAGGCTCTGGCGGCCGCGGTGCCAGGCGCCGACGTAGAGGATCGCCGTCGTCACGAGGAGCGCTCCGTCGTTCAGCAGCAGGACATAGGTGGCGACCACGATGGCCAGCGGCATCGCGACGACGTCAAGTGGCATCCGGCGCCATAGCCGACGCCGGACGATGGCGTCGTATGTAGCGCCGAGGTGAAGCTCGCCCAGCAGCACGTCGGCCACGCTCAGCTCGCGATCACCGCGCCCGAGAAGTACGAGCGCCAGCACGATCAGGAGTGCGCCACCGCCGGCCGAGGCAACCCAGAAGTCGGCGCGCTCGGAGAGAAGCCACGGGCCGGACGCGGTTGTGGCCGAGGTCACGGGACGCCGGGCGAGGGAACCTGTCATTCGGGCACCTCGATCTCGTGGCGGTCCGTCTCCTGATCACCCGTCACGACAGACAACTCCGCCATCGCCTGTCCCGCCGGACTGAGCATGGGGAACAACTGGACCTCGACAATCGCCGTGTCCTTGAACGCGATTTCGTAGGTGTACGTGCTGAGGAGCGTGAAGGGCCGGGGCGGCTGCGTCATCCAGCGGCCCAGGATCTTCACCGGCACGTTGCCCGGCCCGCCTTCGTTGCGAAGATGAAGCTTCAGCATGACCATTCTCTGGCCGGCAAAGCGGGGCTGGCCTGGCAACGGATCCACGCGCCTCTCGATCTTGGCCTGTTCGATCTTCCAGATAGGATCCGGTCCGGCGCCCTGAGCCGAGCGGGCGTGAACGTCCGGCATCGGCACGATGCTCGAGCCCAAAACGAGCGCGCCCAGCAGCAGGCGCGCCGCGAGCATGCCGCTCATATCCGGTGTTCCATACGGAGCAAGGGTACCCCATCTCTGAAACAACGAGGCCCTCGATGAGTTGGGCAAGAGCCATGAGCTGGATGGTCGGGCCCCGTTGGCCGGGGAACGTGCGTGAGCTGGAGAACATGATCGAGCGCGCGGTCACGCTCGCGCGGGGCCCGCGGATCACACGGACGGATCTGGGGATCGAGTTCGTGCCGGCCACTCCGGCCGGCGGTCTGCGGCCGACGCTCGCCGAGGTCGAAGAGCAGTACATTCGCCGGGTCCTGGAGGAAGCGTCGCTACAGCCGGGGGTAGGAGCCTGGAGGCCCCCGTTCAGCGCTGCCGTGCGGGCACCCAGGCCGTCGTGCGGCCGCCGATGGTGAGATAACGGATCGCCTCGCCGCGCGGCGTCACTGCCCCTGGCCCGTCCCAGCGTGTGTGGAACAGCCAGGTGCGCGGGTAGCGGCTGCTGTCGTTGAGGGTCCGGACGGACGTCCGGATGACCGAGCGAATACGGGCCCGCAGCCGGCGGAGCTCGGCGTCGCTCAGGGTATTGGCGCGCCGCTGGGGCGCGATGCCGGCCTGGTACAGCACCTCGTCGGCGATCCAGTTGCCGACACCGGCCGCGAACGACTGGTCGAGCAGCACCGCCTTGATGGGCGCGGCCCGCTCGCGCAGCAGGTCGGCGAAGGACCGAAGGGTGGGAAGCTCGAGGAGCGCGTCGAAGCCGAGCAGGCTGATCGGCGGCTCGCGTCGCGGATCGTGCCGCAGGCGGATGCGTCCCAGCCGCCGGGCGTCGGCGAACGCGGCCTCGCGACCGCCCGCGAACTGCAGCACGAGCTTGGTGAACCGCGGTGGCCACACCTCGCCTGGATGCCGGCGCCCGTACGCCACCAGCCGCACGCCCGGGGCGCGCGGGGAGTGAAAGCCGCCCGTCATCCCGAAGTGAAAGCACGGCCAGGGGCGCCGGTCGAGCTCCAGCCACAGATGCTTGCCCCGCCGACGGACGGCTCGAATCCGGCGGCCGAGTAGTGCCCGGCGCAGACGGGCCGGTGTCACGCCCTCGCACACGATGCGGTCCTCGACGCAGCGAACGCCGACGATGCGACGCCCGCGGGCCAGGCGCTCGAGCGCGCGGCGCGCTGCTTCGACCTCGGGAAGCTCGGGCATGGCCGGGGCGGCTAGTGCCGGCGGCCCCGGCGCGCGGGCCGGGCGCGGCGGTCACCCCCGGTGCCACCGAGCTCGATCCACCGGAAGCAGTCCATGGTGTGATCGTTCACGAGACCCGCGGCCTGCATGAAGGCGTAACAGATCGTCGGCCCGACGAAGCGGAAGCCGCGCCGACGCAGGTCGCGGCTGAGCGCCCGGGAGGCGTCGGTCTCCGCCGGCACCTGCTTCAGAGCGCGCCAGGCGTTCTGCACGGGCTGCCCGCCCACGAATCGCCAGAGATATGCCGCGAAGCTCCCATAC
>JBOHPM010000127.1:0-8042 GCA_050731715.1 Candidatus Rokuibacteriota bacterium | reverse complement strand
CGCCCATCATGAGCCGGGCCCTCGGCGAGAAGGTCGGCTTCGACGAAGCCCACAAGAAGATGGTGGGAACCGGCCCCTACAAGTTCGCCGAGTACGCGCGCGACGAGCGCCTGGTGATGGAGAAGAACCCCGACTACTGGGGCCCCAAGGCCAAGATCGACCGGATCGTCTACCGGCCGATCCCCGATCCCACGGCGCGGATCACGGCCCTGCGCGCCGGCCAGGTGGACGCCGTGGCCCAGGTGCCGGCCTTCGACGTCGGCAAGCTCGAAGGCAACCCCGATGTCCGGCTCTATGGCGTGCGGGCGGCCCGCATCCACATGCTGTTCATGAACCCGATCGTGCCGCCGCTCCAGAAGAAGCAGGTCCGCCAGGCCATCCACGCCGGGATCGACATGGACACGATCCTCAAGACGGTGCTGGAGGGACGGGGCCACCGGTTGAGCCAGATGGTGGGGCCGACCCAGGTCATGACGTACGATCCCGACCTCAAGGCCGTGCCCCACGATCCCGAGCGGGCGAAGAAGCTCCTGGCCGAGGCGGGCTATCCCAACGGCGTCGATATCGACTTCTACGATTGGGCCTCCTACAGCGAGTACAAGCCCATCGCCCAGGCCATGGCCGAGCAGCTGCGGAAGGTCGGCGTGCGCCTCAACGTGAAGGCCGTGGAGTCCGGGGTCTTCCGGCGCATGTGGTTCGCCAGCGAGATGCCGACCTACCTCGTCTCGTACGGCAACGTGGCCGAGGACGCTTCAGCCTTCATTCAGACCTATTTCCGAACGGGTCGTGACAAGCGCTCCCGGCACTCGATCCCGGCGGCCGACGCGTTGTTCGACCAGCAGGAGGTCGAGAACGACCCCAAGAAGCGCCAGGCGCTCAATCGCCAGCTCATGCGGCTGCTCCAGGAGGAGAGCCCGGCGGTGCCCCTCTACAACCCGCAGTACACGGTGGCCGCGCGCAAGCACGTGGTGATCTCGTCCGGGATCCCGACGGCCGGCGAGTACGTCTGGTTCGGGAAAATGGACCTGGCGTAGCCAGCCGGTTGGACGCCGTGCAAGGTAGCCCTCGCGCGAACCGGGGGGGAATTGGGGGGGCGTCTCGCCCCACCCGATGTGAATGATCTGGTTCGCGTGAAACCGGAAAAGTAGATGTCGACCGTCCTGGCGTCGCGGGTCTGGGCCAGCCTGCTCAACGTCGCCCTGATCACGCTGCTGATCTTCGCGCTGCTGCACCTGGCTCCTGGTGACCCCTCCGATCAGCTGGTGCCGCCGGACGCCACCGACGCCCAGCGCGAAGAGGCCCGGCGGCAGTGGGGGCTCGACCGGCCGCTGGCCGTGCAGTTCTTCGCCTATGTCGGCAACGTGGTCCGCGGCGACCTCGGGCGCTCGCTCTACTTCGATGAGCCGGTAGCCAAGCTGATCCTGGCCCGGGCCCCGGCCACCCTGGAGCTGGGCGGCCTGGCCCTCCTCTTCGTCATCGCGACTTCGATGCTGCTCGGTGTGGTGGCGGGCTCGCGCGCCCATAGCCTGCTCGACCAGGCGCTGATGGCGCTGGCCGTGTGCGGCGTGGCCATGCCGGCGTTCTGGTTCGCGCTGTTGCTGATCCTCGTCCTGGGCGGTGCCTTCCAGCTGCTGCCGGTAGCCGGCCGCCTCTCGGAGAGCGTGTCGCTCACGCCGATCACGGGCCTGCACCTGCTCGACAGCGTGATCACGATGAACCTCGCCGCGTTCTGGGACGCCATCCGCCACCTGATCCTGCCGGCCCTGGCCCTGTCGGGCCCGGGCATCGCGTTTCAGAGCCGCCTCATGCGCTCGAACCTGCTCGAGGTCATGCAGGAGGATTACGTGCGCACGGCCCGGGCCAAGGGGCTCCGCGAAGTGGCGGTGATCGCGCGGCACGCCGTGTGGAACGCGCTGTTGCCGGTGCTGGGCGCCTGGAGCCTGCTCTTCGTGTTCCTGCTCTCGGGCTCCGTGATCATCGAGACGATCTTCGCCTGGCCGGGGATTGGCCGGCTGGCGGTCCAGGCGGTGGCCAACCGCGACTATCCCCTCGTCCAGGGCATCGTCCTGGTGTTCATCGTGCTCGTCGTGCTGGTCAATACCGTTGTGGATGTCCTGGCCGCCTGGATCGACCCGCGCGTGCGCTATGACTGACGGCGACGCCGCGGTCACCACCACCGCTGCGGTCGCCACGTGGACGGCGGAGGCGGCGCGCGTCACCTACCGCCCGGCCTGGTACCTACGCCCCGGGCTCCTGCGGTGCGCCGTCGGCGGCGTCCTGATCGGGGTCATGCTGATTGCCGCCGCGCTGGCGCCGCTGGTGGTATCGACTCCACCGGAAGCTCAAGACCTCGTGCGACGGCTCACGCCGCCGGCCTGGATGGCGGGCGGGACCGGCGCCAATCTCCTGGGCACCGACCACCTCGGCCGCGACATCCTGAGCCGGGTGCTGCACGGCGCCCGGATCTCCGTCCTGGTCGGCGTGACCGCGCTGATGATCTCGGGATTGACCGGGACGGCGCTGGGGCTCATGGCCGGCTTCTACGGCGCCCGGGTGGATCTGGTCATCATGAAGCTCGTGGAGGTCTTCCTCACCATCCCCTTCGTGCTGCTGGCCCTCGTGGTGATGGCCCTGTTCGGGCAGAGCCTGGTGGTCCTCATCGCGGTGATCTGCCTGAACCGGTGGATCCACTACTGCCGGGTGATCCGCAACGAGGTGCTGTCGCTGCGCGAGCGGGACTTCGTGACCGGCGCCCGCGCCCTGGGGGTGTCGCACCCTCGCATCCTGGTGCGCCACATCCTGCCCAACACCGTGGCCTCGCTCAGCGTGATCAGCACCTTCTCGCTGGCCACGATCATCCTGATCGAGGCCTCGCTGTCGTTTCTCGGCCTCGGCGTGCCGCCCCACATCCCCACCTGGGGCTCCATGCTCAACGAGGCGCGGCCGTACATGCATCCCTCGTGGTGGACGTCCGTCTTCCCCGGGTTGGCCATCTTCCTCACCGTGCTGGGAGTGAACTTGCTCGGCGACGGGGTGCGTGACGCCTACGATCCCCGCCTGCGCCGAGGTCATTGACCAAGGAGCGATCCCGATGCCTGACGCGGTCCTCAACCAGGTGATCACGAGCTGGAAGCCCCGGTTCGTCAATAACGGCGTGGACATGAACGACTACCAGTGGACCGTCGAGGGCCTCGAGCGCTGGGCCCAGTGGTACGACGCCTGGATGGCGCTGGGCGGCAAGCACGAAGGCATGGCCCGGGACGCGGCGGCCAAGGGGAAGACCCTGACGGCCGGCGAGGCGTACTACCGGGCGGCCATCGCGTATCACTTCGCCGTCTTCTGCTGGGTGGACGACATCGCGCAGTACACGGCCGGCCACCGCAAGCGCGTCGAGAGCTATGGCCGTGCGTTGCCGAGCCTCGATCCGCCCGGGGAGCGCGTGGAGTTTCCGCTCGAGGGCGTCCTGCTGCCGGGCTATCTGCGGCGCCCGCGCAACGTGGCCCGGCCCCCGGTCGTGCTGTTCCTCTCCGGCCTGGACTCGGCCAAGGAAGAGCATGCGACGTTCGAGCGCTTCTTCCTGAGCCGGGGTCTGGCCACCCTCACGTTCGACGGGCCCGGGCAGGGCGAGACGTGGTTCAACATGAAGATGCGCGTGGACTTCGAGGTGGCAGCCACCGCGGCGATCGATTGGCTGCTCACCAGGCCCGACGTCGATGGTACCCGCGTCGGCATCTGCGGCGTGAGCCTGGGCGGCTATCTGGCCCCGCGCTGTGCGGCCTTCGAGCAGCGCCTGAAAGCCGTCGCGTCGTGCGGCGGGCTACACAGCCTGGAAGACCGCCGGCTGGCCGGCGACTTCCACCTCAAGCGCTGGTGCCACGTGTGGGGCGCCAAGGACGAGGCCGACGTGCGGCTCAAGTCCAAGGGGGCCACGCTGCGAGACGCCGGCAAGCACATCACGGCGCCGCTGCTCGTCGTCCACGGTGAGCTGGACAACCTGATCCCGCCGGCCGAGGCCTATCGCACCTACGAGGCGGCCCAGGGGCCCAAGCAGTGGGTGTGCTACCCCGAGGGCAATCACGTCTGCAACAACATCATCTACAAGTATCGCCCGCTGGTCGCGGACTTCATGGCCGAGCACCTTGCCTGACCTGAGCCCGCTGCTGGCCTCGCCCCACGTCGGGCTCGATCCCCACCCCGACGTGCGGGCGGGGCTGCTCACCCGGCGCACGTTCCGGACCTTCCTGCGGCGGGGCGTCGGTGCGGCCACGCGCGCCGGCGTGCTGGACGCGGCCCGGTGGGCGTGGACCGCGGACGGCAGCCATCCCGTCCGCCTCATCGTGCTGGACGATCCCGCTCTCAAGCGTGAGCTGTTCGCGCTCACCCGGGAGTCCAAGGCGGTCTCCAACCACTGGGAGGGCCTCTTCCGGCCGGCCGGGCTCCGCGGGTACGTCCAGCACTGGACGGCCACACCCTTCTGCATCGCCGTGTGCGCCGACCCCGCCGCCGGCCCCCGGCACATCCACAATGGCTGGAACCACCATCTCGCCGCCGCGGCCGCCGCCGAGAACCTGGCGCTGGCGGCGCGGGCCTACGGGATGGCGCTGGTGATGTACAGCCACTTCTCGCAGGAGAAGCTCAAGCGCCTGCTCGACGTGCCCTTCGACTGGGACACCATCGGGGTGATGGGCCTGGGCTGGCCGGACCTGCGCCGCACCAACCCCAAAGTCCTGGCCGCCTCCCTCATGAGACTCTCGCTCGGCGAGCTCGTCGCCGGCGAGCGCTACGGGACGCCGGCGCCGGCCGAGCTCATGGCCGAGCGGGAGACCGACGGTCGGCTACCCGACCTGTTGGCGACGATGACCAGCGTGCGCTGGGTCACCCGCTTCCGTGACGAGCCGGTGCCGGCGGCGAGCGTCTTCGAGATCCTGCGCGCCGCCCGCTGGGCGCCCTCGGCCGGCAATTTCCAGCCCGTTCGCTACGTCGTCCTGCGCGATCGGGCGCGGCTGGGCAGGCTGGCCGACCTGGCCCGGGAGTCGGTGGAGGTGTCCGGCCACTGGGAGTCGCGCTACCGCGACGGTGTCGGCGAGCATCCTGACTGGCGCGCCGTCCCGCTCGCCATCGCCCTGATCACCGATCCGACCAAGGGCGGTCCCCACATTCACGGCGAGGCCACGCACATGCACGCCGGCGGCCTCGCGGCCCAGAACATGGCGGTGATGGCCCAGGCCCTCGGCCTCGGCACCACCCTCGTCACGCACTGGATCGAGGAGCAGGTGAAGACCCTCATCGATTGCCCGCGCAACTGGGACCTCGCCGGAGTGATGCCCGTGGGTGTCCCCGCGGAGCGCCCGGAGCGAAGCCCCAAGCCGCTGACCGAGCTCGTCTACCAGGATCGGTTCGGACGGCCGTGGCGTCCGGGCCAGGGAGACACCGATGACGGATGAGCGCATTCAGGGCTTGTCGACGATCTTCCCCCGTTAGCGGGAGGGCTTGGGGCTCGGGGGAAGGCCGCTGAGGTGAGCCAGCACGTCGAACACGACGCCGAAGTCGTAGTCGCCGAGCCCCAGGCCCCGGGCCATGGTGAGCCACTCCTGGGTCAAGGCCGTCACCGGCAGTGGGACGCCGACCGCGCGGCCCTGGTCGAGCGCGAGTTGCAGGTCCTTCTGGGCCATGGGCACGGGGAACCACGCGTCCGGCGGCATCTGGCCGATCACGAACGGGCCCCGGTACTTCACCATGGGCGAGGCGATGACCGACTTGAACAGCACCTCCACGGCGACTTCGCGCGGGATGCCGGACTTTTCGGCGAGCAGCACCGCCTCGCTGAAGGCCAGCATCTGGACAGCGAGCCCGAGGTTCGTCGCCACCTTCATGATCTTGGCCAGCCCCAGGGGGCCCACGTGGGTGACGGCGACGCCGATGTCGAGGAGATAGGGGCGGACCCGGTCCAGCGTGCCGGGATCACCGCCGACCATGAACGAAGCCTGGCCCCGCTCCAGCGTGATCGTGCTGCCGGAGACCGGGGCGTCGAGCATCACCGCCCCCCGGGCAGCCACGACCTCGCCGATCTCGCGGGTGACGGCGGGACTCACGGTGCTCATCTCGACGAACACGGCGCCGCGCTTGAGCCCGGCCACGATGCCCTGCTCGCCGAGCGCGATGGCGCGCAGGGCCGCGTTGTCGGTGACCATGCTGAAGACCACGTCCCCGGCCTCGGCGGCGGCCCGCGGCGTGGCGACGAGCTGCAGCCCCGCGCTGACGAGATCCTTGGCCTTCTCGGGCGTGCGGTTGTAGCCCACCACGCGGTGGTGCGCGGCCAGCAGCCGGTGCGCCATGCGACTGCCCATGGCCCCCAACCCGACGAAGCCCAGGGTGGCGATGTCAGCGCCTCCCCGTGGCCCGCCGGCGGGCCGCGCGTCGGCGGCGGCCGCGCCGATCATCGGCGACCGCGATCACGCTGATCTCGATCTTGCAGCGGGCGTGCGTGGCCAGGCGCGAGACCTCTACCGTCGTCGTGGCGGGCAGGTGGTCGCCCAGGTACGAGGCCCACACCCGGTTGAGATCGTCCTGCTCGCGCACGTCGGTGAGAAATCGGGTTGCCGACACGACGTCGCTCAGGGACGAGCCCACCGCCTCCAGCGTCTTGCGAACATTTTCCATGGTCAGGACGGCCTGCTCGCGCATCGTCGGGGGCAGGTCGAATTCCTCCTCGCGATGGGGATGGCTGTGGTAGACGGGGGCGGCCGTCACCCCGGACAGGAACAGGAGCTGACCACGCCGCACCACCAGCCCCGGCGCATACGGCATCACGACGTCCGTACGCCGATCGGTGTGGTGCACGATCTCCAGGCGTTTGGGCATGGCTCCTCCGGGCGGGGTGCATCCTACCACGCGGCCCGCGGCAGCGGCCCCGCCTTCCCGTGCGGGGTACACTCTGACATGCGATCGATCCTGCTGGTGGAGGCCGATTCCCGGGACCGGCGGGCGCTGGGCGATCAGCTGGCCGGACTCTTTCCCGAGGCCCGTGTGCTGATCACGGAGTCCGGGGAAACGGGGATCGAGCTGGCGCGCCGCACGTGGCCCAGCGTCGTGGTGCTCGATCTGGCGATCGGAGGCAGCGGGGCGCTGCCCTTCACCCGGAGCCTGCGCACACTCGCCGCCGGCGCCACGGTGCCCATCGTCGCCCTCGTTCCCGCCAACGCCCAGCTGGAGGCGCTGCTCGCCGCCGAGCGGGCCGGGTTCGTGGCATTCCTGCGCAAGCCCGTGGCCGAGCCCCACCTGGTGCTCACGCTCCGGCCCCTCCTCGATCGGCCGCCGCCGCTGAGCTGGTCGTGATCGGCTCGGCGTTGACCCGGACCCGGCCGGCAGGCAGTATTTCTCGGGAGGTCGAGCCATCGACGTGCTCAGCGGACGGGTCGGCGTCGTCACCGGCGGCGGCAGCGGCATCGGTCGGGCCCTGGCCGAGGCCCTGGCTCGTGAAGGCATGCGGCTCGTCGTTGCCGACGTGGACGAGAGCGGGATGGCGGCGACCGTGGCGGCGATCCGCGCCGGCGGAGGCGAGGCCATCGCGGTCCGCACGGACGTCAGCGACCTCGAGCAGGTCCGGGCCCTCGCCGATCGGGCCTGGGCCGCGTTCGGCGGGGTCCACGTCCTCTGCAACAACGCCGGCGTCGCCGTGTGGGGCGGACTGGAGACGGCGACCCAGCGCGACTGGCAGTGGGTGCTCGGCGTCAACCTCTGGGGTGTCATCCACGGACTCCTCGCGTTCCTGCCGCGCATGATCGACCAGGGCCAGGGTGGGCACGTCGTCAACACCGCCTCCATGGCCGGCCTGATCGCGAGCCAGGGGCTGGGCGTCTACAACACCTCGAAGTACGCGGTGGTGGGCCTGTCGGAGACCCTGGCCAAGGATCTTCGCCCCTACGGGATCGGCGTCTCCGTCCTCTGTCCGATGGGCGTCGCCACCGGTATCCAGACGAGCGAGCGCAACCGCCCCGCGCACCTGCGCAATGCGGCGCCGTCGACGACGGAGCCCGTCGAGC
>JBOHPM010000126.1:0-8077 GCA_050731715.1 Candidatus Rokuibacteriota bacterium | reverse complement strand
GGCCGGGTGGCGGCGGTGGTGGCCGACAAGCTGGCCGCGGCGGCGACGGGGCGACAGGTCCTCTGCGTCACCCACTTGCCCCCGATCGCCGCGCGGGCCGCCCACCACCTGGGGGTCGTCAAGGCCATACGGGCGGGTCGGAGCCGGGCCACCGTTCACGTGCTGACCGGGGCCGACCGCGTCGAAGAGATCGCCCGCATGCTGGGGGGACAGGCGCCCTCGGACACGGCGCGGCGCCATGCCCGCGAGCTGCTCGGCACCCGACCTGTATAATGGTCATGGACTCATGCTGAACGCCCTCCTCCGATCGATCTTCGGGACCAAGCACGAGCGAGACGTCAAGCGGATGATGCCGACCGTGCAGGCCATCACCGCGCTCGAGCCCGCCCTGCAGGCGCTCGACGATGCTGCCCTGCGGGCCAAGACCGACGAGCTGCGCCGGCGCCTGGAGACAGCGAGCCTGGACGAGCTGCTGCCCGAAGCGTTCGCCGTGTGTCGGGAGGCGGCCCGGCGCACGCTCGGCATGCGGCACTTCGACGTCCAGCACATCGGCGGCATGGTCCTGCACAGCGGTAAGATCGCCGAGATGGCCACCGGCGAGGGCAAGACCCTGGTGGCTACGCTGCCGGCCTACCTCAATGCCCTCACCGGCCGGGGCGTGCACATCGTGACCGTCAACGACTACCTGGCCAAGCGCGACTCCCAGTGGATGGGTCCCGTCTATCACGCCCTTGGCCTCACGGTGGGGGTGATCCAGCACGAGGCGTCGTTCCGCTATGATCCCGGCTACGTCACGCCCGACGTCCGCCTGACCGCGCTCCGGCCCTGTACCCGCCCCGAGGCCTACCTGGCCGACGTGACCTACGGCACGAACAACGAGTTCGGGTTCGATTACCTGCGTGACAACATGCGCTTCACGCGGGAGGAGCTGGTGCAGCGCGAGCTGCACTATGCGATCGTCGACGAGGTGGACTCCATCCTCATCGACGAGGCCCGGACGCCGCTGATCATCTCGGGGCCGGCCGACGAGTCCACCGAGCTCTACTTCAAGCTGGATCGCATCATCCCCAAGCTCCGGCGGGCCGCCACCATCGTGGAGGGCAAGCTGTCCGAGATCGAAGAACAGAAGGCCGGGGACTTCATCGTCGACGAGAAGTCGAAGGCCGTGGCCCTGACCGAGCAGGGGATCGCCTCCTGCGAGCGCCTGCTCACGATCGAGAACCTCTACGACCCCAAGAACATCGACGTCCTCCACCACATCCACCAGGGCCTG
Source organism: Candidatus Rokuibacteriota bacterium (assembly GCA_050731715.1). GTDB lineage: Bacteria > Methylomirabilota > Methylomirabilia > Rokubacteriales > CSP1-6 > 40CM-4-69-5. Next base: position 6,804 of record JBOHPM010000126.1, on the reverse strand, counting down.
CGGGCCCACGCCCTCTACCGGCGGGACGTGGACTACGTGGTGAAGGAGGGCCAGGTCATCATCGTCGACGAGTTCACCGGTCGCCTCATGCCCGGTCGCCGGTGGTCCGACGGCCTGCACCAGGCGGTGGAGGCCAAGGAGGGGGTGCGGATCGAGCGGGAGAACCAGACGCTGGCCACCATCACCTTCCAGAATTACTTCCGCATGTACGACAAGCTGGCCGGCATGACGGGCACCGCCGAGACCGAAGCCGAGGAGTTCGCCAAGATCTACAAGCTCGACGTGGTGGTCATCCCCACCAACCGCCGCCTCATCCGACACAATCGTCCCGACGTGGTCTACAAGACGGAGCGGGAGAAGTTCAACGCCGTAGTGGAGGACATCGTGCGCTGCCACGAGAGCGGGCAACCCGTGCTGGTGGGCACGGTCTCCATCGAGAAATCGGAGCAACTGTCGAAGCTGCTCAAGAAGCGAGGCGTGAAGCACGAGGTACTCAACGCCAAGTATCACGAGCGCGAGGCGGAGATCGTGGCCCAGGCCGGCCGCCTGGCCGGGGTCACCATCGCCACCAACATGGCCGGGCGCGGCACCGACATCCTCCTGGGCGGCAATCCCGACTTCCTGAGCAAGGAGATCCTGCGCCGCAAAGGGCTCGACCCGGTGACGGCCCCGACCGAAGCACGCACGGGAGCCCTGGCCGAGGCCCGCCGCATCACCGATCCCGAGCACGAGCAGGTGGTGGCCCAGGGCGGGCTGCACATCGTGGGGACCGAGCGGCACGAGTCCCGGCGCATCGACAACCAGCTCCGCGGGCGCTCGGGGAGACAGGGGGATCCCGGCTCGTCGCGCTTCTACCTGTCACTGGAGGACGACCTGCTGCGCATCTTCGGCTCGCAGCGGATCCAGCGCATCATGGACCGCCTGGGGATGGAGGAAGGGGAGCCGATCGAGCACAAGCTGGTGACCCGGGCCATCGCCACCGCCCAGAAACGGGTGGAGAACCACAATTTCGAGATCCGCAAGCACCTGCTCGAGTACGACGACGTGATGAACAAGCAGCGCGAGATCGTCTACGGGATGCGCCGCCAGATCCTGGACGGCGAGAGCCAGGCCGAGACCATCTCGGAGTGGATCGACGATCTGGTCGGGATCACGCTCGACGCCTACGCCCCCGGGAGCAGCCATCCCGAGGATTGGGACCTGGCCGGGCTCAACGAGGCGCTGTACCGCCAGTTCGACGTACGCATCGCCAGCGCCCGCTATACGGAAGTCGTTTCCCGTGACGGGCTCGAGGAGCTCGTGGGCACCGCCGTTCGCGACCGCTACGGAGAGCGGGAACGCCAGCTCGGTCAGGATCTGCTGCGGGCGTTGGAGCGCCACGAGATGCTCATCGTGATGGATCAGCAGTGGAAGGATCACCTGCTGTCGATCGACCACCTCAAGGAAGGCATTGGGCTGCGCGGCTACGGACAGCGCGACCCGCTGACGGAATACAAGAAGGAGGCCTTCGAGCTCTTCCAGGACATGGCGGCCCGGGTCAAGGCGGCGGTCGTGGAGCGGCTGTTCAAGGTGCAGTTGGTGCACGACACGCCCATGGAGCTGCCGACCATCACCGCCTGGGCCGACACCCGGGAGTCGCGCGGGCCGCTGTCCGGTGATGCCTCGCGCAGCAGCGCGCCGGCCACGCCGCGGCCGGTACCGCGGACCGCCAGCGGGGAGAAGGTGGGACGCAATGACCCCTGTCCCTGCGGCTCGGGCAAGAAGTACAAGCGGTGCTGCTACCTGAAGCAGACCGGCTGAGATGGACGATCGTCGCTACCGCCAACCCGGCTACCGGCCGGATCCCAACGCGCGGCCCGGTCACCGCGAGGCCCAGCCTCCCAGCGGCCCGCCGCCCACGCTCAAGAGTCGGCCGGTCTCTCGCTGCGCGGAGTGCGGCGCGGTCCTGCCCATCACCGCCGATTCCCTCGCGCAGTGCCCGAACTGTAGGGCGGAGCTCCACGCCTGCCGGCAGTGCGCCCACTTCGATCCCAGTCGGCGGTTCGAATGCGCCCGGCCCGTCACCGAGCGCGTTGCCGACAAGCGGAGCCGCAACGAATGCGGCCTCTACGCGCTCATGGTGACCGTCGAGCGCGCCACGTCGTCGGCGTCGATGCGCCCCGATGATGTGCGCCGGGGCTTCGGCAACTTGTTCAAGAAGTAGCCGCCCGCGCGCGCGTTCCTCGATATCTGGGGCCTGAGGGCGCCGGGGCCCCCACCACTGGTGTCTTTTTTCTTTGGGCCATCCTCCCCGTCGTGATAGAAGGACGCATGCGCTTGGAGTCCGTCACGCTCAACGGCTTCAAATCGTTCGGCGAGCGCACCGAAATCAAGGTGCTGCCCGGCATCACCGCGGTCGTGGGTCCGAACGGCTGCGGGAAATCCAACATCTCCGACGCGGTGCGCTGGGCACTGGGCGAGCAGAGCGCGAAGGCGCTGCGGGGCCAGCGGATGGAGGACCTGATCTTCCACGGCTCGGCTTCCCGTCGGCCGGTGGGCCTCGGCGAGGTCGAGCTCCGATTCAGCAACGATGGCACGCTGGCCGTGCCCTGGAGCGAGATCGTGGTCGCCCGCCGCCTCTACCGCACGGGCGACAGTGAATACCTGCTGAACAAATCGGTCACGCGCCTGCGTGACATCCTGGATCTCTTCGCCGGCACCGGGGCCAACCCGCGGGCGTACTCGGTCATGGATCAGGACAAGCTCAACCACGTCCTGACCGCGAAGCCCCTCGAGCGCCGGGTGTTCATCGAGGAAGCGGCCGGGATCGCCCGCTACAAGCAGCAACGCAACGAGACCGAGGGCAAGCTGGACGGGGCCCGCCAGAACCTGGTACGGGTTCGCGACGTGATGGAGGAGGTGCGGCGCCAGCTCAGCTCGCTGGAGCGTCAGGCCAAGAGGGCCCAGCAGTACAAAGCGCTCGAACAGGAGCGTCAAGCCCTGCGCCTGACCCTGGCCGCCGCCGACTACGCCATCCTCGTCACCGAAGGCCAGCGTCTGGACACCGAGGTGGCCACGCGCCGCGACCGGGAGCAAGCCCTCCGCGTCCGCCTGACCCACCTGGCCGCCCGGGAAGCGACCCAGCGCGAGGCCTTGCTGGCCAGTGACCATCGCCTGGCCGACCTGCGGCAGTCGCTCCAGAAGGTGCAGGCCGAGCTGGAGCGGCTGCTCGAGCGCCGCGAGCAGATGGGCGTGCAGCTCCACGAAACGACCGAAGAGAGCGGCCGGCTCGCCGAGGAAATTCGCCTCAGCACCGAGCGGCTCGACGCGATCGTGGGCGAGCGGCAGACACTGCGTGCGGCCCTGGTCGAAGCCGAGCAGCTCAGCGCCGAGCGTCAGCGCGCGGCCGACGAGCTGGCCGCCCAGGTGGAGCGCCACCGGAGCGAGCTCGGCGACGAGCGCGGCCGGCTGGAGGCGGTGCGCCTGGAGCAGGTACGACTGGCGGCTGAACGGGCCGATCTCACCCGCTCGGCCGGTGAGCTGCGGGAGCGTCAGAGCCAGCTCGGCCGCCGCGCCGAGCGGCTCGCTGCCGAGCTCCAGGACGTGGAGGCCGAAGCCCTGCGACTCGCGTCGAGCCGAGGTGAGCTCGACGCGGCCCGGGCTCGTACGCTGACCGAGTTGGCCTCCTTGACAGCGGAGCGGGATCGGCTCGCCGCCGAGCTGGCCACCTTCGAGCGCCAGCTAGGCGAGGCCGAAGCCCGCCTGGGGGAGCTGCGGGTGTCGCTGGCAGCGCGCGGCTCCAGCGTGGAGGCCTTGCGCGGGCTGGAGCGCGCCCATGAGGGTTATGGCTCCGGCGTGCGGGCTATCTTCGGGGAAGAGGGCAGTCCGCGTGTGGCTGGCGTGGTGGGCACCGTCGCCGAGCTGCTGGACGTGCCGCCCGAGCTCGAGCGCGCGGTCGAGGCGGTGCTGGGGGAGCGCCTGGAATGGGTGGTGGTGGAGCGCTTCGAGCAGGCCCGCGAGGCCGTAGCATATCTGGAGGCGTCGGACGCGGGCTCGGCCACGTTTTTGCCCCTCGAGCATCTGCCGGGCCCCAACGGACTGCCGCCGGAAGACAACGGCATTCGTTGGGTCGAGCGTCAGGTGCGTGGATTTGCGCCCAACCTGCTGCACTACCTGCTCCGCCGGGTGGCTCTCGTCCAGCACCTGGACCAGGCCGAAGCCCTCTGGCGCCGCAACGGCCTCGTGGCCACCTACGTCACGCCCGGCGGTGAAGTGCTCACGCCCACCGGGCGGCTGCGGGGCGGCTCGGGCCGCGACGGAGGCGAGCACTCCCTGCTGGCCCGCAAGCGTCAGCTCCGCGAGCTGGAAGACGAAGCTACCCGCCTCACCGACGCCGTGCAGAGCACGCAGGCCGCGGTCAGCCGGCTGGGTGCGGACGTCGCCGCCTGGCGAGCGCGCCTGATCGCCGCCGAGGGTGCGTTGCGGGACTGCCAGGCCGCGTACCTGGCCGGCGAAAAGGACCTGGAGCAGGTGATCCGGGAGCACGACCGCGTCCACCGCCACGCCCAGACCGTGCGTCTGGAGGGCCGGCAAGTGGCTGGGGAGGCGGAGGAGACGACGGCGATGCTCGGGCGGCTCGAGCAGCACATCGCCGCCGCCGCCGAGGCCGAGACCGCCCAGGAAAACGCGATGGCCGGGCTCCGCCAGGCGATCGCTACCGCCCAGGAGCGTGAGACGGCCCTGGGCGCAGAGTTGACCGCGATCCGTGTGGCGGTCGGGTCGGTGGCCGAGCGGGTCGAGGCCCTGGGGCGCGAGCTGGTCCGCATCGACGAGATGCAAACCGATCTCACCGAGCGCCTGACCCAGGCCGGCCAGCGCCAGAGTCAGCTTATCGAGCGCCAGGCGTGGCTCCGCGAGGAGCGCGAGCGTACCGATGGCAGCGCCCGCGACATCGCCGAAGAACGGGATCGGGTCGAAATCGAGGTGAAAGCGGCGGCCGAGGCCCACGAGAGCGCGCTCGGCGAGCTGCGGGGGCTGGAGCAGGAGCTGCGATCGCTCGAAGGTGAGCTGGCGCGCCTGGTGGCCGGGACCCATGAGCTTGAGCTGCAGGCCACGGAGCGTCGGGTGCGGCGGGAGGAGCTGGCCCAGGAGGCGTATCGGGCCTGGGGCATCGACGACGACGCCCTGCGGGCCTGCCACGACGCGGGCCAAGCGCCGGCCGATCTCAAGCGGCGGGTCGCCGAGCTGGAGGAACGGCTCGCCGCTATCGGGGCTGTCAACCTCGTCGCCGACGAGGAGTACCGGGAGCTCGACGAGCGCCTGACCTTTCTGCGGACCCAGCACGACGATCTGGTCGCCTCCATCAAGGATCTCGAGAAGGCGTTGCGGGGGATGACCCGCACCGCCCAGGACCGCTTCGCCCAGGCCTTCCAGGAGATCAACCGTGAGTTCTCCCGCCTCTTCGAGCGGCTCTTCGAGGGCGGCCGGGCCGAGCTGCGTCTGGTCGAGGCCGAAGAGGCTGGGGATCCCCTCGACACCGGTGTAGAGCTGATGGCCCAGCCGCGGGGCAAGCGCCTGCAATCCGTCACCCTGCTGTCGGGCGGGGAACGGGCCCTCACGGGCCTGGCCCTGCTCTTCGCGATCTTCTACTTCCGGCGCAGCCCCTTCTGCGTGCTCGACGAGGTCGATGCTCCCCTCGACGACGCCAACATCTACCGCTTCCTGCGGGTGCTGCGCGAGCTGACGGGCCAGACCCAGTTCCTCGTGATCACGCACAACCGCCGCACGATGGAGGCCGCCGATCTCCTCTATGGCGTGACCATGGAGGAGCCGGGGCTCTCCAAGCTGGTCTCGGTCAAGCTGCACGCCGACGTGTGAAAAGACGGCCCGGATAGGCTAGACTCGCACTGTTGGATATGGGGTCGCTCGGCTCCTATCTCCGTGAGCTCCGCCAGCGCCGAGGCCTCTCACTCGAGGAGCTCTCCCGCACCACCCGCGTGGCGCCGCGCTACCTGGAGGCGCTGGAGGGCGATGATCTCGGCGCCTTGCCAGGGCACGTCTTCGCGCGGGGCTTCCTGCGCGCGTACTGCCAGGCGATGCAGACGCCGCCCGACGAGGCCATCGCCCTCTACCATCGCCAGACGGGGACTCCGCTGCCCTCCCCGGCGACGCCGGGGCAACGTGTGGAGTCGGGGGCGCGGAGTCGGGGCACCGTGCTGGTCAGTTTCGTGCTCCTGGTCGTCTTCGGCGTCGCGCTGTTCGCGGTTGCCAACGTGCTGCAGTCGGCGCGCGAGCGCGCCAGCGCGCGCCCAGACACCCCGGCCGACTTGGAGCCCGCCCCCGAGGCGCCGCCGACCGACAGGGTTGCCGTGGTCGCGCCGGCGCCCGCCGCCGAGGTGAAGCCGGGGCCACCGGGACCCCAGCTTCCGAACGCGACGGCGCTGCCCCTGCCGGCCAGCCCGCCCAAGCCCGCCGAAACGCCCGCGACCACCGGGGCCCTCGCCACTCCCTACCGGCTGGTAGCCCGGGTGTCGGAGGCGACGTGGGTCCGCGTCCGCATGGAGGAGGGCCGCTCGACCGAGGAGACGATCCCTGCCGGGGAGACGCGGGAGTGGATCTCGAACAGCCCGTTCGTCCTGACCGTCGGCAACGCCGGCGGTATCGCGCTGGAGCTGAACGGCCGGTCCCTTCCCCCGCTGGGGGCGCGCGGCGCCGTCATCTCCCGCCTCGTCATCCCGCCGCCGCAGCAGTGAGGTTCATCCGCGACCTCGGGGACCGTCTGAGCGCTGGGCTCAGAAGGTCGCGGGACTACCTCAGCGAGCAGCT
>JBOHPM010000125.1:0-8086 GCA_050731715.1 Candidatus Rokuibacteriota bacterium | reverse complement strand
CCGCCGCGCCTCGCCCCTGGGAACCGAGGGCACGGCCTGGGACATCGGGTGGGGCGCCGTCTATCTGGCCAGCGACGAGGCGCGCTGGGTGACCGGCCACACCCTCGTCATCGACGCCGGCCTCACCCTGACCACTCCCTAGGCGGTCGACCTCGCCCTCTCGCCCACGACGCCGGTCACGCGGCTTGCGTCGCTCCGCCCCTCGTTCTACCGTAGAGCCCTCGATGAGGAGCTGGCGATGACGGAATCAGGTGCCCTGATCCGCGGCCTGGAGGGCGTGGTCGCCGCCGAGACCCGGCTGTGCGACCTCGATGGGGCCAACGGCCGGCTGGCCTACGGCGGCTACGACATCGACGACCTGGCGCGGCGGGCGACCTTCGAGGAGGTCGTCCATCTACTCCTGTACGGCGAGCTGCCGACCCGTGCGGAGCTCGACCGGCTGCAGGCCGACCTGGTGGCCGCCCGCCCGATCCCACGGGAGCTCCTGCAGGCCTTGGCCCTGATGCCCCGGGCCACCGATCCGATGCGCGTCCTGCAGGCTGCGGTGGCCATCCTCGGGATGCACGATCCCGACACCACCGACAACTCGCACGAGGCGAATCAGAGGAAGTCGGTCCGGCTGACCAGCCAGCTCGCCACCGCGATCTGCGCGCACCACCGGATCCGCAGCGGGCAGGAGCCGGTGACGCCGGCCAAGGACCTCGGCCACGCCGCGAACTTCCTCTACATGCTGAGCGGCCAGCGGCCGAGCCCGGTGAACACCAAGGCCTTCGACGCGAGCCTCACCCTCTACGCCGAGCACGAGCTGAACGCCTCCACGTTCACCACGCGGGTCATCACCTCCACGCAGTCCGACATGCACTCGGCCGTGGCCGGCGGCGTGGGCGCCCTCAAGGGGCCGCTGCATGGCGGGGCCGGCGAGGCCGTGATGCGCATGCTGCTGGAGATCGGCGAGGTGGCCAACGTCGAGCGCTTCACCGATCAGGCTGTGGCGACCCGGCGCCGGCTCATGGGCTTCGGCCATCGCGTGTACAAGGCTGGCGATCCTCGAGCGGCCATCCTCAAGGGCATGGCCGAGGAGGCTTGCCGGCAGTCAGGCCAGTTCAAGTGGTACGAGATGGCGGTGCGGCTGCACGATCGGTTCAATCGGGCCAAGGGACTGATCCCAAATGTCGACTTCTACTCGGCGCCGCTCTTCTACTCCCTGGGCATCCCGGTCGACCTCTTCACCCCCGTCATCGCGGCCGGCCGCGTCGCCGGCTGGACAGCCAACATCATCGAGCAGTACCGGGACAACCGCCTCATCCGGCCCCGCGGCGACTACAAGGGCCCCGGCCGCCGGCAGTGGCTGCCGCTGGAAAAGCGCTGATGGTGCCCGAGTCGAGATGAAGAAGCGATAAGTGTCAGGCAAGAGCCTTACGAACAAGCTGATCGAGGCCCACCTGGTCGCCGGCAAGCCGACGGCAGGCGAAGAGATCGGCATCAACGTCGATCAGGTGCTCCTGACCGACACCAACGGCATTCAGTCCTGGCTCCAGTTCGAGGCCATGGGCTTTGCCGGGGTGATGCCGCCCCGCGTCGTCACCTACATCGACCACAACGTCTACCAGTTCGACTCCCGCAACTCGGACGATCACCGATATTTGCAGACGGTGTCCCGCCGCTATGGGGCCGTGTTCTCCAAGCCGGGCAACGGCATCTGCCACCAGGTCCACATCGAGACCTTCGCGATTCCGGGCCAGACGCTGCTGGGGTCGGACAGCCACACGCCGCTCTGCGGCGCCGCCGGGATGCTCGCCATCGGCGCCGGCGGGCTCGACGTGGCGGTGGCGCTCGGTGGCGGCCCGTACTTCTTCCCCATGCCGGCGGTCGTCCGCGTCTGGCTCAGCGGCCGGCTCGGCCCCTGGGTCCAGGCCAAGGACGTGATCCTTGAGCTGCTGCGGCGGCTCAGCGTGCGCGGCGGCACCGGGAAGATCTTCGAGTACGGCGGCCCGGCCCTCAAGAGTCTGCTGTTGGCCCAGCGGATGACGATCGCCAACATGGGCGCCGAGCTCGGGCTCACGACCAGCGTGTTCCCCAGCGACGAGATCACGCGCTCGTACCTGACGCGCCTGGGCCGTGGGCAGGACTGGCGGCCGGCCGCGCCCGACGACGACGCGGTGTACGACGATCAGATCGAGCTGGACCTGAGCGCCATCGGCCCGCTCGTGGCGTTGCCGGGCTCTCCCGACCGCGTGGTGCCCGTGGAAGAGGTCGCGGGGACGGCGGTCGAGCAGGTGATGGTCGGCTCCTGCACGAACGGCTCATGGCACGACATGGCCTCGGTGACCTCGGTGGTGCGGGAGCACCGCGTGCACCCGTCAGTGTCCTTCATCCTCTTCCCCGGCAGCCACCGTATTCTCGAGACGATGGCCCGCGAGGGGCTGCTGGCCGACCTGCTGGCGGCGGGAGCCACGGTGTCGGAGTCGACCTGCGGGGCGTGCCCGGGGATCGGTCACGTCCCGGCCAGCGGGGCCAAGAGCCTGCGCGCCTTCAACCGGAACTTCCCGGGGCGCAGCGGGGTCAAGGGCGACGAGGTCTATCTCTGCTCCTCGGTGACGGCGGCGGCCTCGGCCCTGACCGGTGTCATCACCGATCCGCGGACGCTGGGTCCGGAGCCCCCGGTGGCGCTGCCAGACCATTTCGCCGAGTCCACGGTGGGCTTCGTGGCGCCCGACATGCAAGGGGACGTCGTGCGCGGGCCGAGCATCAAGCCCGTGCCGCTCGGCGAGCCGGTGGCCGAGACCCTGGAGGCGCCGGTGCTGCTCAAGCTCGGCGACAAGGTCTCGACCGACGACATCTCGCCCTCGGGGGCCGGGGTGCTGGTCTTCCGCTCCAACGTCCCGGCGATCTCCGAGTTCACCTTCCGGAACGTCGATCCAGAATTCGTGGCCCGCGCCCGCGCGGCGGGAGCCGGGATCATCGTGGCCGGTGAGCTGTACGGTCAGGGCTCATCGCGCGAGGTCGCCGCGATCGGACCGATGTTCCTCGGCGGGCGCGCGGTGATCGTCAAGTCGTTCGCCCGCATCCACCGGGCCAACCTGATCAACTGGGGCGTGGTGCCGCTCGTCTTCGACGACCCCGCCACCCTGGCCGACATCGAGCGCGACGATCGGCTGCGCCTGGAGGACCTTCGCGCGGCTCTGGCCAACGGCCGGCGCATCGGGGTCACGAACCTCCGGTCCGGGCACCGATTCACCGTCTCCTGTGTGCTAACGCCGCGTGAGCGTGACATTCTCCTTGCCGGAGGTGTCCTGGCGTTTACGCGTGCCGCTTCGGGCGGGTCGCACACCAGATCGGAGGGGGCGAGGCGGCCCCTCCGATACCTCCCCGATTCGCCCGGGGTGTGACCACCCAACCATGGCTCAGCGGCGGATCCGGGCGGTCTACATGCGTGGCGGCACCAGCCGCTGTCTCGTCTTTCACGAGGAGGATCTGCCGCGCTCGCGCACGGCGCGCGACCGGATTCTGCTCGCGGCGCTGGGCAGCCCCGATCCCTACGGCCGTCAGCTCGACGGGCTGGGCGGCGGCATCTCGTCGCTGTCGAAGGCCTGCATCATCGGCCCGCCGACCCACCCGGGCGCCAACGTGGACTACACATTCGCCCAGGTTGACGTGCGGACGCCGCTGGTCGACTACGCCGGTAACTGCGGCAACTGCTCGTCGGCGGTGGGGCCGTTCGCCATCGACGAGAAGCTGGTGGTCCCCTCGGCCAGCCCGGCCGTCGTCCGCATCCACAACACGAACACGCGCAAGCTGATCGTCGCCCACGTCCCCGTCGAGGACGGTGAGGCCGTGGTGACGGGAGAGTTCGAATTGCCGGGCGTGGCAGGCAGCGGCGCGCAGATCACGCTGGACTTCCTGGAGCCGGGCGGCGCCGTCACCGGGCGGCTACTCCCTACGGGTCGGGCCCGCGACGTCGTGGGTGGCCTCGCGGCCTCGCTCGTCGATGCGACGAACCCCATGATCTTCGTACGGGCCCGGGACCTCGGGCTCAGCGGGACCGAGACCCCGACGGCCATCGACGCCGACCGGGCGTTGGCCACGCGCCTGGAGGCGACTCGGGTCGAGGCCGCGGCGCTCATGGGCGTCCCCCAGAGTCCCTCGGTCCCGAAGATCATCATGGTCGCGCCGGCCGTCGGCTTCACCACCCTGGATGGGCGCGCCTGGAACGCCGACGCGGTCAGCCTGGTGTCCCGCGTCATCTCGATGGGCAACTGCCACCGCGCCTTCGCCCTCACCTCCGCCATGTGCCTGGCCGTGGCCGCCCGCATCGAGGGGACGGTGGTTCACGAATGCGTGACCGCCAGCCGGCCGTACCACGATATCCGGCTGGGACACCCCTCCGGCGTGCTCCCCATCGACGCATCCGTCGTCACGGAGGATGGGCGCCCGCTGGCCGAGCAGGTCACGGTCTATCGGACCGCGCGCCGCCTGATGGAAGGCTTCGTGAGAGTGCCGTGAGCCAGCTCTACCTCGTCGCCGCCGGCGAGGAGATCGCCCGACGGCGCCCGCGGCTGCCGGCGGGCAGCGTCATCGAGGCCTGGGCCGATCTCTACGCCCCGGGCAGCTTCTGGGTAGGAGGGGAGTCCCGGGCGCTCCTGGATTCGGTGGGAGAGCCGCTGCCCGTCGAGCTCGGCCTACCCGCCGCCAGCGTCCCCGTCTACTATGGGCCGCGTCTGCGCGACCTCGACTCGCTTCCGCCCGAGGAATCGCTCAAGGCTCGCGTCCTGTCGGCGCACGGCATCGCGGTGGCCTGGGTGACGCTCGACCGCTTCGGCGATCGGGTGACCTATCAGCCGACGTCGCCCCGCGACCCGGTGTTCCACCTGCGCCGCCGCGGCAGCGGAGCCGGACACCTGTGGCGGCTGTTTCCGTCGAGAGGGGCCGCCGCGACCTACATGGCCGAAGCCTTTGGTGAGTCCGAGGCCGTGCAGTGGGCCGAGGCGGTGGCCGTCGAGGACTTCGAGGCGCTGCTCGAGCGCTACCACGCGCGATGACCACGGCCGTCGCGGCCCCCGTCGTCGACCGCGATCTCTTCTACTCGACCCTCCGGCACGTGGCCCGGTTCTGGCTGTGGTTCCTGTTCAAGCGCGTGGACGTCCGTCATCCCGAGCGCGTGCCCGAGGCCGGGCCCGTCATGCTCTGCATCAACCATCCCAACAACCTCATCGACTCGCTGCTGGTGGGCGCCGTCCTCACGCGCAAGGTGCATTACCTGGCCACGGCCGCGCTCTTCCGCCAGCCGCTGCTGCGGCGCTTCCTGCTGGCCGGCGGCGCCATCCCCGTCTATCGGCAGCAAGACGCAGCCGCTACAACAATACCCGCGGCAAACAATCGCAACGCGGATACGTTCGCCTCCTGCTATGCCGCGTTCGATCAGGGCCGCCTCGTCGCGATCTATCCCGAGGGGACCACGCACGCCGAGGCCCGCGTCCAGCGGATCAAGACCGGCGCCGCGCGGATCGCCCTGGCCTACGAGGCCGAGCATCCGGGAGCCCTGAGCGTCATCCCGGTAGGGCTCTCATTCGAGGCCCGCAAGTCGTTCACCGGGCGCGTGCTCGTCTCCTTCGGCGAGCCCGTGCCCCTGGGGGCCTACATCGGCGCCTACCACCACGACCAGGTCAAGGGCGTGGACGAGCTGACCACGGCCATCCAGTGGGCCATGGAGGCCCAGGTCGTCCACGTGGATCGCATCGAGGCCGCTGCCCTCGTGCGCGGGATCGAGGAGCTCTACCGCGACCAGCTCGTGCGCGAGCTGCGAGAGGAGCGCGGCCTGGCCGAGCGTCAGGTGGATCTCTTCCGCATCTCTCGCACCATCGTGGACGCCGTCGACCACTTCAAGGCCCGCGACCCCGAGCGGGTCGAACGGCTCTGGCAGCGCATCCAGGCGTATCGCGCCCTGCTCGCCCGCTACCGGGTGAAGGACGAGGCCGTGCAGAGCCGGCTCGGCCCGCGCCCGCTCCGCCGTCGCGTCCTGAGTGCCGGTGAGGGCTTCGTCGCCTTCCCGCTGTTCGCCTACGGCGCCCTCGTCAACGCGCTGCCCTACGTCGTGCCGCGCGGGCTGGCCCGGGCCCTGGCCCGCAAGGAGACCGACTACGCGACGACCCGGCTGCTGGCCAGCGTCGTGGCCTTCCCCATCTTCTGGGGCCTGGAGATCTGGCTGGTGGTCCGGCTGGCCGGGGCCGTGTGGGGCATGCTCTTCGCGCTCTCGCTGCCGGTGAGCGGGTTGGTCGCCTATCACTACCTGCACGGGATCGGTGCGTTGCGGCGCGGCGTGCGGCTCGGTGTCCTCGCCCTCACCCGGCAGGCGGCCACCCGCGACCTGCTGGCCGAGCGCGAGGCCATCATCGCCGAGCTAGAACGCGCGCGCGAGGACTACTTCGCCGCCACGCGAGGGTCGTCCTTCTGATCCCGCATCTCGAGGAGGAGACGTGACCGTTCACCGGCTCGAGGAGCTGACCACGCCCGGGCTCGACGCGCTCGACCGCGAGCGGGCCGTCGTCGTGCTCACCGTCAGCCCGCTGGAGCAGCACGGGCCCCACCTGCCCCTGGGCGTCGACGCCTTCACTGCGCGTCACTTCGCCGAGGAGATCGCGCAGCGGCTGACGGCCGAGCGGCCGGGGTGGTCCGCCGTCCTGGCGCCCACGCTTTACCTGGGCTCCTTTACGTTCGCCGCCGTCGGTACCGTTCCCGTGCGGCAGCGCGTGGTCCGCGACGCCATCGTCGACTTCGGGGAGGCGTTCGCCCGGGCTGGGTTCCGCTACGTGCTCATCGCCAACGGTCACGCCGGGCCCACCCACCTGGCCGCCCTCGACGAGGCGGCGGCGACGGTCTCCCGCCGCCACGGCATCCGCATGGCCTCGCTGTCGGGCTGGCTCATGTGGCAGTTCCGCTCCGGGCGCTTCCTCGACCAGGTCGAGACCAGGCTCGGCCGGCCGCTCAGCGACGCCGAGCGCCGCGCCTTCGCCGAGGATGCGCACGCGGGCTGGTGGGAAACCTCTATGATGTTGATGCTCCGTCCGGACCTCGTCGATGGCGCCTGGCGCGAGCTGCCGCCGGCTACGTACTCGCTGCCCCGGCGCCTCGTCCCCAACTACCCGTTGCACGACGGCGGCGCCGGCTACGTGGGCCACCCGGCGCTGGGCGACGCCGCCTTCGCCAAGGCCACGACCGAGGTGCTGCTCGATGAAGTGATGGCCCTGGTCCACGCGCTGCTCGACGGTCGCCTGCGTCCGGCCGAGCGGCGCTCGCCCTACTACGTCGTCCCCGTCTTTCGGACGAACTTCTGGCCGCTGGCGGCCGTGGCCAGCGTGGGGCTGGCCGCCCTGGCCTGGCTCCGGCCCCGCCGCTAGTCCGCCAGCAATGTCGCTCGTCGAAGTCACGACCGACAACGCCGTCGCCTGGCTCCGCCTCAACCGGCCCGCGGCGCTCAACGCGCTCGACACCGCGCTCACGGAGGCGCTCGAGCAGGCACTGGAGGGGGTGGCCGCGCGGGACGACGTCCGCGTGCTCGTCGTCGCCGGTCGGGGCCGCGCCTTCTGCGCCGGCAACGACATCGCCGAGATGGCCTCGCTCTCGCCGGAGGCGGCCGCGGCGCTGGCCACGCGTCAGGCCGCGCTGATGGACCGCTTCTCCCGGCTGCCGCAGGTAACCCTCGCCGCCATCGACGGCCATGCCCTCGGCGGCGGGCTCATGCTGGCGGTGGCCCAGGATCTCCGGATCGCGTCCGACCGCGCGCGCCTGGGCCTGCCCGAAGTCACGCTCGGGTTCAATCCCGCCTACGGCATCGCCCGCCTGCTCGACATCGCTGGCGGGGCCCACGGTCGCGATCTGCTACTCACCGGTCGCACCGTCCACGCCAGCGAGGCGCTGCGCATGGGCCTGGTGAACCGCGTGGTCGCGCCGCCCACGCTGGAAGCCAGCGCCGGGGCCTGGGCGGCCGAGATCGCTGCGGCGCCGCCGGACGGGCTGGCCGCGACGAAGGCCATCGTCCGGGCGCTCACGACGGGCCAGCGGGGCGGGGAGCCCGAGGCCTACGGAGCCG
>JBOHPM010000124.1:0-8103 GCA_050731715.1 Candidatus Rokuibacteriota bacterium | reverse complement strand
ACTACGTTGTCGATGACCCGCAGCAGGTGCCCGCGGACATCCTGGAGCGGCGTTGCGCGCTCGATCCCGGCACGGTGGTTGACGCGCCGTTCTGGTCCGCCTTGCGGGCGGCCCGTGACGACGCCGGACACGGCGGGTTGGACCAACGGCAGCTCCACGCCGCCGTCGAGCGGTCTTTGCCGCTCCAGGCCACGCCTCGCGTCGCCGGCTGGCGACCGGAACGAAAGCCCCGGCGCGCGGGCTTCAGCGGCGCGCTCACCGGAGCGATCAGGAGAGCCGGCGCGACTGTCGCGACCACCTACTCTTACCTGGGGAAGCTGGGGGGGCGAATCGGCGGCGGCTGAGCTGCGATACACTCCCGCCCACCGCCGTCGACCCGGAAAGGAGAGCCCCCATGCGGAGTCCGCTGAGCCGACGTTCACGAGAGCATAGGCGGGACAAAGGCCCTGGCGGACAGAACGCCCCTTATCGGTGCGCCGGAGGCGGCCCCCGGTCCAGGGCTCCTCATGACGACGCGGACAATGCCCAAAGGTGGATACGCCGCAGGCCTTGCGGCCGGCGCGCATCCGTGCACGACGGGCGCGGTGTCTACTTCCGGGACCCGCTGTCGGCCTACACGACGTGCCGAGCAGCCGGCGGCGCAAGCGGAAGCTCTCCAGAACGGTCCGAGGACGGGTCGACCAGCGTTCCCTCCACGTCACCGAGCTTCACCCGGAGCAGGTGGGCGACCGTCGGGGCGACGTCGCGGTGACCGTGGTTGCCACGATAGCGAGGCGGGCCGAGGTGATCGTCGCCACGCGCCTCGTCCACGAAGGCGTACCCCTCCGCGGCCTCGAGTTACATCGGGACAGCAACCTCCTGAATCGTCAGGTTCATCTCCGTGAGCAGCCGGCAGGCGACGCCGACCTGCAGGTGACGGATGAAGTCCTTGACGCTCGTGCCCAGCGCTTCACGAAAAAGCTCGCCGAGGTGATCGGCCGACACCCCGTCCGCGCGGTCGTCGAAATGGCGCACCAGGTCTGGCGCTGAGCGCCGAGCCGGAGCGCCGGTGCTCCGGCCTGCGGCGGATCCACGCCGGGGGCTTGGGCGAGATCGCGCTGGCTCAGCCGAGGCGTTCGATTCCGGGGACGTCGTCGAATCCGGAATCGAAACTCAGAATGCGGCGGATGCCCTGACCCTCCATGACCGCCACGTGAAGGGCATCCCGGGCCGATAGGCGCCGCTTCCCGAGGACGATCGTTCGCGCACGCTCGACGACCGTGAGGTCGACGGGGAAGACCTCGTCCACGAGACCCAGCACCGCATCGAAGGCCGGCTGGATCGCGTCGAGCCGGTCGATCGCGACGTAGCGGTGGAGGATCTCCTGGAACACCTCGGCGTCGGTGACGAGGCGTTCCCGCTCGGAGAGGCAGCGCTCCAGGAGCCTCTGGGCATCGCTCTTGTGCGGATGTTGCGCCCCCACGAGGTACATGGGGACGTTGGAGTCGACGAGAATCATCGTCGGGATTCGCCGAGGTAGCCGCGTTCGACTTCCTCCAGCACCTGGTCGATGTCACCGGTCGGAAAGGCATGACGGGCGGCCGCCCGGACGACCTCGAGCTTCTTCCCCGCATCGCCGAGCGGCTCCTGGCGGCTGGCCATCCGCAGGGCTTGCCGTACCCACTCGGCGACGGTCATGCGCCGTCCGCGGGCGATCCGCTGAATCTCGCGGAACTCTCGCTCCTCGAGGAGGACCTGCAGCCGTTTACTCATGCTCAGAGTCTATCTGACTCATCATGATGAGTCAATGACAAAACGTCGCACGACGCCCGGCTCCTCCAGGAACTCCAGCACCGCGCTCGCTCGCGTGCTCCATCGCCGGTGCGCGCTGTCTCCTCGCGCACTGTTCCTCGACCGACCCGACGGGAGGCACGGCATGGCCCAACCGAGAATGTCCCGATGCGCGTTCCTTCGACGCGTCCTACTTCCCCGGCACCTACGATGCCCTGCGGTCGGCGCTGAAGTGACGCCCTGAGCGTCTGGACGGCGACGCCGGTTCGGCCTACAATCCGTGCCACTACGGGAGGGTGCCATGGGCAAGCGACAGATCTCGGTGGAAGAGATGGAAGCCACGCGGGTTGCCCGATTCAAGAATCTCAAGCCCAGTACGCGGGCGTTCCTGGACACCGCCATTCCGGGCTTCGAGCGGTTGATCTACAACGTCATCGGTCGGGGCGTCACCGAAGACGCGTCCCTGGCGCCCGCGATCACCGACGCCCGCGATTTCAACATGACGCTCGTCAAGAAGGCGCCGGGCAACCGCGTCGGCCTGCACGATCACCCCACGGTCGAGGTCTTCATGGCGCTGACCGGACGCTGGGGTGTGTACTGGGGGGACGCGGCCGAGCACGAGGTCACGCTGGAGCAGTGGGACGTCATCTCGGTGCCCCCGGGGGTGATGCGGGGCTTCCGCAACCTCGGTACCGACGACGCGTACCTCCTGGCGATCCTGGGCGGGTCGGACTCGGGCCACGTGGAGTGGTCGCCGAAGGTGCTGGAGACGGCCCGGCAGTACGGAGTGGAGCTGGACGAACGGGGGAACGTGACCACGGTGGATCGCCGGTAAGCCCTACAGATCGGTGAAGCGGTCGCCCTCGCCGACGAGGTTCTGCCCGGGGAGGAGCACCCGCCGGCGCTCGTCGGCCACGACGTTGCCGATGATCGACGTTTCGAAGTGGTGTGCGGCGAAGACCTGCCTGACCACGCGGAGAAGCGCGGCGTCGTCCTCGACGATGAGGCAGAACCCGATCCCCATGTTGAAGACGTAGTACATCTCGCGCGCGGGGACGCGGCCGGTGGTCTGGATCAGCTCGAAGATCGGCGGCGGGGGGGGGAGGTTGTCGAGGCGGAAGCCGACCGTCGCGGCGATGCGGGTCAGGTTCAGCAGGCCGTCCCCCGTGACATGGACCAGGGCCCGAATGGGGACCCCGCGCGTGACCAGGAGCTCGAGCACCGGACGCACGTAGATGTGGGTCGGTCGCAGCAGCTCCTCTCCGACGGTGCCCCCGAGCTCGGCGATGCGCTGATCCGGCGCCAGCCGGCCCTGGTCGAAGAGCGCCTGGCGAGCCAGCGTGAGCCCGTTGCTGTGGATCCCGTTGCTGCGGACGCCGACGACGACGTCGCCGGGCCTGACCTCACGTCCCACGTTGACGCGGTCGAGCGGGACGAGCCCGGCGCACATCCCGGAGAGATCGAGCCCCCGGCCGGGCGCCTGGCCTCTGACGATGTCGGGCATCTGCGAGATCTCGCCGCCGATGATCGCCACGTCGGCCAGCTCGGCCCCGCGGTACAGGCCCTTGGCGATCTCTTCGAGGACGCGCGGCGTGGCCTGCTCGATGGCGACGTAGTCCAGGAACGAGATCGGCTCGGCGCCCACGCAGATGGCGTCGTTCACGTTCATGGCCACGCAGTCGATCCCGATCGTGTCGTAGCGCTGGAGCATCTCGGCGACGAGGACTTTGCTCCCGACACCGTCGGTGCACAGGGCCAGGCCCAGGTTGTGGCCCAGGTCGACGACGCTGGCGAAATAGCCGACGTCCAGGACGGGATGGCCGGGACGCCCGGCCGGGCGGAAGGCCTTCGTGCGGTTCACCCAGCCGAGCAGCGCGCCCAGACCGAGCTGGGTGTTGTCCAGGACTCCCGCAGCCTGATAGCTCAGCGACTTGCTGGGCGCCCCGTCCTTGCCCGCCACGCGCCTAGTTTACACGAGGGCGACGACACTCAGTGGCCCAGGGCGCGCCGTTTCCACAGCTCCCACGGCCTGGCGTAGGTGCCGGAGACGGTGGCGTCGGCCCGCCGCGCCTCCTCCGGCTCGAGGTAGGTGACGCTTCCCAGGGCGATGGCCTGCTGCTGGAGCCGGGCGTTCATCTCCATGTAGACGCTGCGGGCGACCGCATGCTGGATCGTCGGGCCCACCACGACCGCGCCGTGGCCGCGCAGGAGCGCTGCCGTGCGTCGCCCCAGCGTCTGGGCCAGGGCGCGGCCGAGCGCGGGGTCACGAACGAGCAGGTCCGTCATCCCGCCGAATGCACGGATCTCGAAGATGGGCGTGTCCTCGCCGAGAAAGGCCGCCATGTGGTAGATGGGGCGCAGGGGCCGGCCGCTCACCCCGAACGGGATCACCGACGGTGAATGGTGGTGCACGACGGCCTGGACGTCGGGCCGGGCTCGGTAGATCTCGCCGTGGATGAAGCGCTCCAGGTACAGGCTCCGCCCCTGGGCGTCCACCGCCACGCTGTCCAGGTCGTGCTCGACGATGTCGTCGGCGGTAACCAGCTCGGGGGCCAGCGAGCGCGACATGAGATAGCGGGCGGGATCCCGGTCGTGCCGGACGCTCACGTGGCCCCACGCGTCCACCACTCCCTGGGCCGCGAGGATGCGATTGGCCGCCACCAGATCTTCGACGAGCGTGGGATCGGCGGGCCCGGCCGACGACGATGCCATAGGGGCGAAACGATAGGCGATCCCGCGAGCCACGGCAAGGCTCTAGAATGAACTGGCCAAGGAGGCGTCCGGGCATGAAGGCGATGGTGCTCAAGGAGTTCGGCAAGCCGCTCTCGTGGGAGGCGGTGGGCGCTACCGTCACGATCAACGCCCTGCACAGTGATCCCGTGAAGACGGTGCTCGCACTCACGGACGGCGTGGGCGCCGACGTGGCGCTGGAGATCGTGGGCGGCGAGGCGGTGCCGCCGGTCATCCAGCAGTGCCTGGATCTGCTGCGTCCGGGCGGGCGGCTCGTGATCCTCGGCTACCACTACGGCCAGGCCGTCCCCATCGATCCGGCCAGGCTCGTCTATCGGTGGCTGCACATCATCGCCTCGCACAATCACTGCGTGCGGGACGTGGCTGACGCCGCCAGCCTGGTGAACGACGGCCGGGTCAAGGCCCTCATCCATGAGGCCCTCGCCCAGCTCCGGGCCGGGGATCCGATCGGGCGAATTATCCTGAAATGGTGAGGGGTCGGCGCCTGGAGGCCGTCGTTGCCGGGCTCGGCCTCGTGGCGGCGTCGCTGGCTGTGACCGGCGGCGGGCTAGAAGTCGCCGTCCGGTGGCTGAGTCCTCAAGAGCTGCACCGCGATGAGGGCCTCTGGGTGTCGGACCCCGAGCGCGCATTCCGCCTGGCCCCGGGCTTCCGCGGCGCCGAGGTCTCTCACGAGTTCCGCGTGCCCATCGTGATCAACGCCCGAGGCCTGCGCGACCGGGGGATCGCGCCGACCCGGTCGCCGGGGACGGTGCGGATCCTCGTAGTCGGCGACTCCTTCACCTATGGCAGCGGCGTCACTGCCGAGGAGACCTATCCCAAGCGGCTCGAGCGGCTCTTCGCTGAGCGCCCCGGCCCTCGGGTGGAGGTGATCAACGCCGGCGTGCCCGGTTACGGCACCTTCCACGAAGCGGCTTTCGTACGGGCCGAGGGCTGGAGCTACGAGCCCGACCTCCTGGTGCTACAGATGTTTCCGGACAACGATCTGGACGACAACCTGGAGCCCCTCGCTCGGGGGGTCGTGGACGGCGAGCTCCGGGCTCGCGCCCCTGGGCCCGAGGGGCCGGGCTGGGTGGGGCGGGCGCAGGCCACCCTCCGGGCCCGCAGCCATGCCTATCGCTTGCTCGGTGATCGCTACCATCTGCTGAGGATCCGGCTCGGCCTCGAGCCATCCCACGCGGCGTCCATCGGCGTCTACTCGCGGCAGCCGCCGGAGCGGATCGTCGCGGGCTGGGAGGCGACCCGAAAACACCTCGGCGACATCGTCGAGATGGCACGCCAGCGCGGCGTCCCCGTCGTCGTGGTGCACGCCCCCAAGCTCGCGGCGCTCGATCCGGCGAGCGCCGAGGCATTCGCCGCCTTCCACCGGGTCGATCTGGCGAGCCTGGATTGGCATCTCCCCGTTGTGAGGCTGGGTGCGCTCTGCGGGGACCTCGGTGTGCCGTACCTCGATCTGGCGGCGCGCTTCCGGGCTACCGGCCGGCCCCGCGACTTCTACTACGCCTACAACGGGCACTGGAACGCGGCGGGGCACGCGCAGGTCGCGCGCTGGGTCCTCGACGCGCTCCTGGCCGCGGACGGCGCCGTGGCCAGCCGGCCTCAGCCTCCGACGCCCAGATAGGTCGTCGTCACCTGGGTGTTGGCCCGCAGGGCGGCTGGCGTGCCCTCGAAGACGATGGTCCCGTGGTCGATCACGTAGGCGCGGTCGGCGAGGGCCAGCGCCATCTCGGCGTTCTGCTCCACGAGCAGCATGCTGACCCGATCGCGCTTGAGCTGGCGGATGGTGCCGATCACCGCCTCCACCACGAGCGGCGCCAACCCCTGCGAGGGCTCGTCGAGCAGGAGCAGCTCGGGGCCGGTCAGGAGCGCCCGGGCGATGGCCAGCATCTGCTGCTCGCCTCCCGAGAGAAAGCGGCCCTTGCGGTCCAGCACGTCGCGGAGCTTGGGGAAGAGCGCGAGCACGTTCTCCTGCTGCCAGCGGGAGGCCGGCCGCCGCACCATCTCCAGATTCTCGCGAGCGGTCAGGTAGGAGAACACCCCCCGCGTCTCGGGGACCAGGGCGATGCCCCGGCGGGAGATCTCATGGGGCGGGCGGCCGGCGAGGTCGGCGCTCTTGTACCGGATCGCGCCGCGGCGCGGCGGCGTGAGGCCCGTGATGGACCTGAGCGTGGTGGTCTTGCCGGCGCCGTTGCGGCCGAGCAGCGTCACGACCTCCCCCTCGTCCACGTGCAGCGACAGCCCGTGCAGGACGTGGGCCTGCCCGTAGTAGGTGTCGATGGCCCGGATGTCGAGGATCATGGCACCGCGATGCCGCCCAGGTAGGCGCGCCGGACTTCGACGTTGCGCTGGATCTCGGCCGGGGGCCCTTCGGCGATGAGGCTGCCGAAGTGCATCACCGAGATCCGATCCGAGATCGCCATGATGATGTCCATCTTGTGCTCGATGAGGACGATGGTGTATCGCCCCTTGAGGCCGCGGATCAGCGCAACCATCCGACGCGCCTCATCGGGCGAGAGCCCCGCCGCCGGCTCGTCGAGCAGCAGCAGGCGAGGGGTCGCGGCCAGGGCGATGGCCAGCTCCAGCTGGCGCTGCTCGCCGTGGGAGATCTCGCGGGCCAGGTGGCCGGCCTTGCCCTCGAGGCCGACCTCGCTCAGGGCGGCCTGGGCCCGTTCGGTGAGCTCGGGATACCGCTCGGCTCGCCGCCAGATCAGACCCCGCCAGGAGCCGCGCGCGAAGGCCGCCACCCAGACGTTGTCGAGGACGCTGAGGGCGGGGAACAGGTTGGTGCGCTGAAACGATCGGGCGATGCCCAGGTGGGCGATCCGCTGGGGCGGCGTGCCCGTGATGTCGCGGCCGTCGAACAGGATGCGGCCCGCCGTGGGCGGGAGCTGGCCGGTGAGGAGATTGAACAGCGTTGTCTTGCCGGCCCCGTTGGGCCCGATCACCGAGTGCAAGGTGCCGGCCTCGACCGTTACGGTGACTTCGTTGACGGCGGTGAGGGCGCCGAACGACTTGGTCAGGCGCTCCGTCTTAAGCAGCACCGGCGCCCCGTCCGCGCAGGAGCCGCCCCCAGGCCTCGACCACGCCGCCCCGGAAGAAGAGGACCACGATGACGAAGGCCACCCCGAGCAGAAGCGGCCAGCGCTGCCACATGACGCTGACCGACTCCGACAGCCAGATGAAGATGAAGGCGCCGATGACCGGCCCGTAGAGCGAACCGGAGCCCCCGATCAGCGTGCCGAAGACCACGTTGCCCGAGAAGACGAAGCCGATGGCGTCGAGGGGCACGATGCCGAAGAGCATGGCGTAGAGCACGCCGGCCACGCCGGCGAAGGCCCCGCTGATGACGAAGGCCAGGAGCTTGAACCACCGGGCGTCGTAGCCCACGGCCTGGGCCCGGACTTCGTTTTCGCGGATGGCCTGGAGGATCTTACCCAGCGGCGACTCCACGATCCGC
This sequence comes from Candidatus Rokuibacteriota bacterium, assembly GCA_050731715.1. GTDB lineage: Bacteria > Methylomirabilota > Methylomirabilia > Rokubacteriales > CSP1-6 > 40CM-4-69-5. The sequence continues at coordinate 128 of JBOHPM010000124.1, read as the reverse complement.
TGCATGACCCACAGGGCCACCAGGAAGAACAGGGTGACGAAGATGTAGTAGGTCAGGGGGACGTTGAGGTCGAGGCCGAGGATGCTGGGCCGCGGGATGCCGGGCATGCCGTCCTCGCCGCCGGTCAC
>JBOHPM010000123.1:0-8119 GCA_050731715.1 Candidatus Rokuibacteriota bacterium | reverse complement strand
CGCTGGGCCACTGGAACGTCGTGCCCGACATGGTCTCCTTCGCCAAGGGTGTGACGTCGGGCTACCTGCCGCTGGGCGGCATCATGGTCAGCCGCGAGATCAAGGCCGCCATGGACGGCGTCAAGCCGGAGGATCGGTGGATGCACGCCTACACGTACTCCGGGCACCCCACCTGCTGCGCGGTGGCCCTCAAGAACCTCGAGATCATGGAGCGCGAGCGCCTGTGGGAGAACGCCGCCCGGATGGGCGCGCGGCTCCATCAAGGGCTCATGCAGGCCTTCGCCGATCACCCCCACGCGGGGGACATCCGGGGGGGCAAGGGGTTGCTGGCTGCCGTCGAGCTCGTGGCCGATCGGGCGACGAAGGCGAACCTGCCGAGCGAGCAGAAGGTCGCTCCCCGCGTGCAGGCCGAGATGATGAAGCGCGGCCTCGTCAGCCGCGTGCGCCCGCAGTCTCCGGGGCCGGGCGGCACCGGCGACACGATCTTCTTCGCTCCACCCCTGGTGGTGACCGCCTCCGAGGTGGATCGGATCGTCGGGGCGACCCGCGACGCGGTCAAAGCCGTCCTGGGGGTCTGAGGGCCGCCGTGCGTCTGATCACCGCCCATCGGATTCTCATCGGGGCCGGCATCGCTTTCTTTTTCTTCTACGCCGGCGTGCGGATCCGGCACTACCTGGCCGGCGGGCCGCCCGTGGACCTGGTGCAGGCGCTGGTGGCCGCGGCGGTGGCCGTGGCCCTCGTGCTCTACTACCGCACCCTGCGGGGATGGGGGCGCCCGCGGTCCTGATCTACGACGGTGATTGCGCCCTGTGCCGGGGCAGCGCGCTGTGGCTCATGCGGCGTGCGCTCCGCAGCGGCGCCAGTGAGCTCGAGATCTTGCCCTGCCGCTCCGCGGCCCGCCGCGCCCGGTTCCCGGCGATCGACGAGGCCGCCTGCCTGGCTGCGATGCAGCTCGTCTTGCCCGACGGCCGCGTCGTGAGTGGCGCCGACGCCGTTCCTGAGCTCCTCGCCCGCCTGCCGGGCTGGCGCTGGCTCGGCCGCGCGCTCGACATGCCTGGCGCGCGGCCGCTGGCCCGCCGCGCGTACGCCTGGATCGCGCGCAACCGCATGAAGCTCAGTTGCCGCCTTCCCCGTCGCCCCTGAGCGTCCGCTCACCACTGCCCGCCGATTGAGCACGGCGGCGCCGGCTGCCCGCACGTGCGGCAGCGCCGATGAGCGACCCCGCGCGCCAAGTCCCGCTGGCCGTTGAGGAAGCTCCGGCTCCCCTTCGGCACGCCGCTTGCTCGTAGCGCGTCCGGATGGACAGCGCGCGGACCGGGCGCCGATGTCGCGCCCGGCCCGGCGCGGCCACAACGCGGGGAGGAGAGCCAGCGATGAGATGGCGGAGACGGGGGTGGCGGAGCGCGTGCGTCGCGGCCGTGATGGCGGCGGTCATCGTGGGACCGGGGATCGGGCACGCTCAGGACAAAGGTCCGAACACGGGCCGCGTCTCTCTGGGCATGGGCGTGGATGTCACGACCCACTACTTCTTCCGGGGCATTCTGCAGGAGGACCAGGACTACATCGTCCAGCCGTATGGTGAAGTCACGTTCAAGCTCCTCGAGGGCGAGGGGGCGGTCAACGGCCTCGGCTTCACCCTGGGCCTGTGGAACAGCTTGCACGGAGGCCCCACGGGCACCGGGGGCGCCAATCAAGATCCCCGGATCTGGTACGAGGCTGACTTCTACGCAAAGCTGACCGCCACCCTCTTTGAGGACCTGACGGCGGCCATGATCTACACCGCGTACATGAGCCCCAATGGCCGCTTCACCAGCGTCGACGAGCTGGCCTTCGCTGTCGGCTACAACGACAGCAAGCTGCTCGGGCCTTTTGCGCTCAATCCGAGCGTGCTCCTGGCCTTCGAGCTGGACGGGCAGGCCGACGGCGGGCTCGACGAGGGTGTCTATCTGCAGATCGGGCTCACACCAGGTTACACGTTCAATGACAAGGGCACGTATCCCCTGACGGTCTCGCTGCCCGTGGTGATCGGCCTGAGCCTGAGTGATTACTACGAGCAGGTCGGGGTCGGGGGAGACGACGACACCTTCGGCTACCTCAGCATCGGGCTGGCGGCTAGTGTGCCGCTGAAGTTCGTGCCCGCGTCGTTTGGGGCCTGGTCGGCCAAGGCCTCGCTCACCTACATCACCCTGGGCGACAACCTCAAGGCCGCCAACAACGGAGATGGGTCGGAAGTCATCGGCACCTTCGGCCTCGCCATGACGTACTAGGCAGCCGCCGGGAGGGGGCCGCTCCGGCCCCCTCCCGATCCCCTGGCGCATCTGCACTAGCCTGGCCTCCCGTCGCCGCTGCTGTGGCGGCTTTGCCACTCCCCTCTGCTATCCTGAACCCGCTGTGGCTCCCGAGAGCATCTCCGCGCTCCAAGAACGCCTGGCCTACGAGCAAAAGCTCATCGCGCTCGTCGATCGGATTCACGCCGCCAAGAGCCTGGACGACATCTTTCTGGATCTTCAATCGGAGATCCTGGGGACAACGGACGGCGAGCGGCTGACCCTGTTCGCCGCCGACCCGGAGAAGCGTGAGCTCTACTCGCGGCTGGCCTCGGGCCACACCAGCGAGGTGCGGGAGATCCGGGTGCCCATCAACGAGAAGAGCATCGTCGGCTTCGTGGCGTCATCCCGCAGCCCTTTGAACATCGTCGACGCCTACGACAAGAACGAGCTCACCCGTCTGGCGCCCTCGCTGACCTTCGACAACACCTGGGACGCCAAGAGCGGGTTCCGGACCAAGCAGGTGCTGGCCATCCCCGTGTTCCACGACAACCGCGTGGTGGGCGTCATGCAGCTGCTCAACAAGAAGCGCGGCCCGCGCTTCACCCGCGAGGACGAGAGCAGCCTGGCCCGCATCGCCAAGACTCTGGGCATCGCGTTGCACAACCAGATCCACCTGGCCCAGAAGCGGGGGGGGAAGTTCGACTATTTGCTGGCCCATCAGCTTCTCACCCAGGAGGAGCTGAACCAGGCCACCGCGGAGGCCCGGCGTCGCCAGGTCGACGTGGAGACCCTCCTGATCGAGCAGTGCAAGATCCCCAAGGTCGAGCTGGGGGCGGCGCTGAGCCAGTTCTACCGCTGTCCCTTCATCGAGTACGATGACAAGATCATCCCGCCGCCCGACCTCATGCGGGATCTCAAGCTCGAATACCTCAAAAAGACCCTCTGGCTGCCGCTCCGGCGTGACGACCGGGGCCTGACCGTCCTCGTCGACAATCCTCAGGACATCCAGAAGATCGACACCATCCACCAGCTCCTGCCCCGGCACAAGATCAACCTGGCGGTCGGGCTGCGTCAGGATATCTTGATGTTCCTGGGCGCGGCCAGCGGTGACCTCACCCCCAGGGGCTCGCTGGGCGAGATCCTGGGCGACCTCAAGAGCGACGACGGAGGAATCGACCGCGACGAGATCTCCTCCGCCGCCGAGCTCGACGAGAACGACAGCGCCATCATCCGGCTGGCCAACCAGCTTATCGTGGACGCCTACCGGGCCCGGGCCTCCGACATCCACATCGAGCCGTACGGTAGCCAGCGGGACACCGTGATCCGAATCCGCATCGACGGCTCGTGCTCCGAGTATCAGCGGGTTCCCGGGGCCTACCGGCGCGCCATCGTGGCCCGGATCAAGATCATGGCCCAGCTCGACATCGCCGAGCGCCGCAAGCCCCAGGACGGCAAGATCAAGTTCCGGCTGCCCGACAACCGCGACATCGAGCTGCGCGTGGCCACGGTGCCCACCGCGGGGGGCAACGAGGACGTGGTCATGCGTATCCTGGCCTCCAACGAGCCCATCCCCATCGATAAGCTGGGCATGACCGATCGCAACCTGCGCGAGCTCAAGGCTATCGCCGAGAAGCCGTACGGGTTCATCCTCGTCGTGGGGCCGACGGGCTCCGGCAAGACCACGACGCTGCACTCGGTGCTGGGGTACATCAACCAGCCCCAACGGAAGATCTGGACTGCCGAGGATCCGGTCGAGATCACGCAGTGGGGTCTGCGTCAGGTGCAGGTGAACCCCAAGATCGGGTTCACGTTCGCGAATGCCATGCGCTCCTTCCTGCGCGCCGACCCCGACGTCATCATGGTCGGCGAGATGCGCGACCAGGAGACGGCGGAGACGGGCATCGAGGCCTCGCTCACGGGCCACCTCGTCTTCAGCACCCTGCACACCAACAGCGCCGTAGAGACGGTCGTACGCCTGCTCGACATGGGGCTCGATCCCTTCAACTTCGCCGACGCCCTGCTGGGCGTGGCCGCCCAGCGGCTGGTCAAGCGCATCTGCGATAGCTGCAAGGAGCGCTATCATCCCGACCGTGCCGAATTCGAAGCGTTGACCCAGGCCTACGGCAAGGGGGAGTTCGAGGCGCTGGGCCACCGGTACGACGACCGGCTCACCCTCTCTCGGGGCCGGGGTTGTCCCCAGTGCAACAACACCGGCTATCGAGGTCGCGCCGGCATCCACGAGCTCCTCATCGCCAGCGACGAGATCAAGCGGCTGATCCAGACCAAAGCCCGAACGGCCGAGATCTTCACGCAGGCCAGGGCCGAGGGCATGAGCACGCTGGTTCAGGACGGCATCTTGAAGTCACTGAGCGGGCTGACCGACTTCCGCCAGGTCAAGGCCGTGGCCATCAAGTAGTCTTCAGCTTCACGTCCTTGAGCATGATGTAGAGCAGCACGTCGTAGATCGCCTTCAGACCCCCGCCCAGCACGAAGGGAGCTCCCAGCGCCAGCGCCTGCATGGTCCAGCCGGTGAGCGCCGGCGACACGGCCTGGGCCACCGTGCGGGTGAGCGTGGTCAGGCTGGCCGCGGCCTCGCGCTCGTGATCCTCGACCACCCCCATCAGATAGGCCTGGCGCGTCGGCACGTCGATCTGGGAGAGGAGCTGCCGGCCGAGCAGCAGGGCGACGGCCACGCCTGCGCTCGGCGCCACGGCGATGGCGATCAACAGGACGTTGGAGAGCAGGTGCGAGACCACCATGGTCGGCAGGAGCCCGAAGCGGTGGGCCAGCGGCGCGGCGACCAGGAGCGAGGCCGCGGTGAGGAGCTGGGCCACGAAGAACACGAGGCCGAGGTCGGCCAGCCCGAGGCCGAACCGGGTGTGCAGGAAATAGGCGACGAGGGACTGCAGCACGAAGCCTCCCGCGAACGAGTCGAGGGAGAAGAGCGCGGCCATTCGCCTGATGAGCGGGGCCGAGGCCGAGGCCAGGGCGGCGGTCCGGATGCCCCTGCCCATCACGACGGCCGGCAGGCGCCAGTACAGGGTGAGCTGGAGGATCGCCCCGACCAGGAAGGCCAGGAACAGGGTCTGGTAGTCAGCGACGCCGGCGACGGCCGCCCCCAGGCCGGCGGCGGCATAGCCGACCAGGTTGTAGATGCTGAACACGGTTGTGCGTCGGGAGCCAGTCACTCCGCGGGCGATCACCACTTGCTCGATGGTGAGGAAGGGCCCCGTCTCGCCGCTGCCCACGGCCACATTGCCGAGCATGGCCCCTACCACGACAAGCCAGGGGTGGCGCGCGGCGAGCAGGATGAGACTGCCGAGCAGCGTGAGTGCGGCCAGGCCGAGCAGCGCCGCGCGGGCGCCGTGGCGCTCGGCCGGGCGCCGCACGGCCCAGGTGAGCAGTGCGCTGGCCACCAGGGTGAGCGTCACGGCGATTCCCACGCCGGCGGCGCCGACGCCGAGCTCGGCGAGGTAGATGGGCAGCAGGATGCCCAGGAAGCCGTAGCCGAACGTACGCACGGTTTTCGCGGCGAGGACGAGGACGACGACGAGCGGGTACCTTTGCATGAGCGCCCATTTTGCAGCCTTCCGTCCCCTGCGGGTCGAGCTTGACATTAAGCTTATCACGTGTTGAGTATATGGCCCCGACCAGGGTGACGGAGGGATGGGCGATGAGTCGGATAGAGCAGGTCCTGAACGACGAAATCAACCAGCTTCTCGAGCGTTTGTCCGATGCCGTCCCCGCCGGGTGCCTGGAGGCGACGGCGAGCCGGAACCCGGTGCTCAGACGCAGGCTGGACGAGGTCGAAGGCCAGATGGCGTCCGTGAGGGCGGCGCTGCTCGACAGCTATGGCCGCTGGCGGCGGAGCCTCGACGATCTGGAGAACATCTGGGCGCTGGCTGGCTGGAAGGCGGCCGGAGAGGACATACCCTACCGGGACTGCGCCTGAGGAGCGACCTCAATGACCGCGCTCGCCGGTGAAGGCGAGGCGGACGGCTTCGAAGCGTTGCCAGTAATCGGGGAGCGCTCGGGCCAGCGTCACCTGGACGAGCAGCAGGCCCGCGAGGGGATCGCCGCCGGCTCGGCTGGCCGCCTCCGCGGCCTGGTTCTGCTGGACGGATGCGGCAGGCAGCAGCTCGGCGCGCAGCCGCTCGAGGAGGGCGCGAACGCCGGCCTCGAACTCTTCACGATCGCGCGTGCTGTCGGCCACGGGCTCCGGCAGCCCCCGATTCCGACGGCGTCGCACCATCACCTCGAGGCTGGCCGAGTCGACCGCCTCGGCGATGCGCTCGCGCACCTCCTCGTCGATGAGCGCGAGCAGGTTGCGAGGCTGATCGGGGCGGGTCCGGAAGGGCACGCGCTCACTCCAGCATGCGGCGGATCCCGGCGCCCAGCGGGATCGGCGTCAGGCCGAAGGTGGAGTAGAACGGCGAGGGATTGCCGGTGTTGTCCTCCTCGAGCATCAGGAGCTGGTCCGGGGTGACGGGAAAGCCGGGCAGACGGTGCAGCAGCCGGGTGAGAGGGCGCATGAGGCCGAGGGGCAGATGCAGCTTGCGTACGCGCCGGCGGCCCACTGCCTCCCCGATCACGTCCAGCAGCTCGGTCAGGGTCACGGTATCGGGACCGCCGACCTCGTACGTCTGCTTCTCGGCGTCGCCGGTGACCACGCCCCGGGCGAAGCCTTCGGCCACGTGCTCGACGGGGACGGGCTGCAGCCGCTGGCGGCCACTGCCGATCACTGGCATCACCGGGTAGCGCCCGACGAAGTACGCGAGCATCGTGACGAACTGGTCGCCCCGTCCGTAGATGATCGAGGGCCGGAAGATGGTCCAGCGCAGCCCGCTGGCCCGTACCGCCTCCTCGGCGGCCCACTTCGTGCGGTGATATCGCGAGCGCGCGTTGGGGCGCGTGCCGAGCGCGCTCATGTGTAGAAAACGTCGAACGCCGGCCGCGGCGGCCGCGTCGATCACGTTGATGGTGCCCTGGGTGTGCACCTGCTCGAAGGTGATCCCCCGGGAGGGCTGCTCGCGGATGATCCCGACGAGGTGGATGACGGCCTGGCAGCCCGCCATGCCTTCCTCCAGGCCCTGGCGGACGAGCACGTCACCTTCCACCCGCTCGATGGCGCCCAGGCCCCGCAGGTCGCGCTCGGACCCCCGGCGCACGAGGCAGCGGACACTGTGACCATGGGCGCGAAGGGCCTGGACCACGGCCCGCCCGACGAACCCGGTCGCGCCGGTGACGAAGACGCGGTACATACGACGCCCATACGCTAGCACAAGCGCGCCAGGGGCGCCGGCTCCTTCGGTCCCTGGCGGTCCCGGTGCTAAGATCGCCACGTGGCTGCTCGCGGGATCGTCATGCTGGCTGTCGGCCTCGCCTTCGTCGCGATGTCCGCCACGTCGCTTGCCGTCCCCGGGGCTGGCTTCGGTGACGTCGACGAGGCTGCCCGCGAGGCCGTCGCTTCTGGCGAGATCCCCGGCGTCGTCGTGCTGGTGGGGCAGGGCGATCAGACCGTGCTCCATCAGGCGTGGGGCTGGCGGAGCCTGGTGCCCGAGCCCGACGAGATGACGACGGACACCATCTTCGACGTGGCCTCCCTCACCAAGCCCCTGGGGACCGCCATCGCCGTGATGGCTCTGGTCGAGCGCGGCGAGATCAAGTTGGAGGCGCCACTCGGTCGCTATCTCCGCGAGTTCCGCAGCAGCGCCTTCGATGGGGTGACGATCGAGCGGATCCTGGGTCACACCGCGGGCTTCCCGGCCCTGCCGCCCAGCGATGCCCTGGTCGGCGGCTTCCCGGCGGCGGCCCGGGCTCTGGCCCACCGGCCGCTCGATTACCCGCCC
>JBOHPM010000122.1:0-8133 GCA_050731715.1 Candidatus Rokuibacteriota bacterium | reverse complement strand
GACGCGCTGACCGAAGAGTACCTGACGTTCGCGCGCTTCCCCCGGCCGCATTTCGAGGAAGAATCGGTCAACGGGTTGGTGGAGGAGGTCGGTGAGTTCGTTCGCCCGGTCGCGACGCGCCAGGGCCTGCAGCTGCGGGTAGCCACCGACGCCAGCGTGCCCGTGATGGAGATCGACCGCGGCCTGCTCCGCCAGGCCATCCTGAATCTCTTGAAGAACGGCCTGGAGGCGCTGTCGCGCGGCCACGAGCTGACCCTGGCCAGCCGCCGCGACGGGGACGCCGTGGAGATCAGCGTGAGCGACGACGGCCAGGGCATTCCCGAGGACGTGGCCCGTCGGCTGTTCGAGCCCTTTTTTACCACCAAGCCCCAGGGCACCGGTCTGGGCCTGTCCATCGCTCGGCAGATCACCGAGGAGCACGGCGGCGAGCTCCACTGGGGGAACCGCCCCGGCGGCGGCGCCCGCTTCACCCTGCGCCTTCCCATCAAGCGGGTGGCTCATGTCTGACCCCGCCACCATCCTGGTCGCGGACGACGACCCGGGACTGCGCGAGAGCCTGGAGCGGACGCTCACCCGCGAGGGGTACGGCGTCGTCATGGCGTCTGACGGGCGCGCGGCCCTGGAGCGGCTGCAGGCCGGGAGCATCGACCTCGTGCTCACCGATCTCAAGATGCCGGGGCTGAGCGGTCTGGATCTCCTGCGCGCCGCCAAGGCCATATCTCCCGACATCGACGTGATTCTGCTGACCGCGTTCGGGACGGTCGAGGAGGCAGTCAAGGCGATGAAGGAGGGCGCCTACGACTTCCTCAGCAAGCCGTTTCGGCGAGAGCAGCTGCTCAAGCTGATCGACAAGGCGCTGGAGCGCCGGTCGCTCATCGCCCAGAACCGGGCGCTTCGCCAGCAGCTGGAGGATCTGCGGGCCAAGGGCCAGCTCATCGGCAACAGCGCCGCGTTCCGCCGGGTCCTCACGCTGGTCGAGCAGGTCGCCGACAGCTCGGCCACGGTCCTGATCCAGGGCGAGAGCGGCACCGGCAAGGAGCTGGTGGCGCGCGCCGTTCACGAGTGCTCACCGCGGCGCCAGCGGCCCTTCGTGGCCGTCAACTGCGCGGCCTTGCCCGAGACCCTCCTGGAGTCGGAGCTGTTCGGTTACGAGCGGGGGGCCTTCACCGGCGCCGCCGGCCGCAAGGAGGGGCGCTTCGAGATGGCCGACGGCGGCACGTTGTTCCTGGACGAGGTCGCCGACCTGTCGCTGGTCACCCAGCCCAAGATCCTGCGCGTGCTGCAGGAGGGCGAGTTCGAGCGCCTGGGGGCCACGCGGACGATCCGGGTCGACGTCCGGATCGTCGCTGCCACGAACCAGGAGCTGCCCCAGATGGTTCGCGAGAAGCGGTTCCGCGAGGATCTCTACTACCGCCTCAACGTGATCAGCGTCAACGTGCCCACGCTTCGGGAGCGGCCCGAGGACATCGGCCTGCTGGCCTCGCACTTTCTCCGCGTCTATGCGGCGAAGAACAATCGACGGCTCGAGGGCTTCACCGACGAGGCCCTGCAACGCCTGGAGGGCTACGCGTGGCCCGGGAATGTCCGCCAGCTGGAGAACGTCATCGAGCGCAGCGTGGTCCTGGCCCGTGATCGCCTGATCGACGCCCGCGACCTCCCCGAGGAGGTCGGCGGGATCAAGTCTCCGCCCCGCGACGCGATCCTCTCCCTGATCGGTACCCCGCTGGCCGAGATCGAGCAGCGCCTGCTCGACGAGACCCTCCGGATCACCGACGGCAACAAGACCCAGGCGGCCCGGCTCCTGGGCATCGATGTGCGCACAGTCGCCCGCAAGCTCGAGCGCCGGGACGAGGCCGGCGACACGACAGCCGACGCCGCCGAGTGAGTCCGTGAAAGCCCTCCTCCTCACGCGCGAATACCCGCCGCACGTGTATGGAGGCGCCGGCGTCGTCGTCGATCAGCTCAGCCAAGCGCTCAGCCGGCGGATGCCGGTCGAGGTGCGCTGCTTCGGGGAGCGCCCGACACGGCCTGGCGCCGGGCCTTTCACCGTCCGCGGCTACACGTCGTGGCCGCAGCTGGCCGCCGGTCCCGACGGGCCCCGCTTCGCTCCCGCCCTGGAAACGCTGGCCGTCGGGTTGGCTATGGCTCGCGATGCCGTCGACGCCGACGTCGCCCACGCCCATACCTGGTACGCGGACATGGCCGGGCTCTGGATCCGGACGCTCTACCGCATTCCCCTCGTCGTGACGCTGCACAGCATGGAGCCGCTGCGTCCGTGGAAGGCTGACCAGCTCGGGAGCGGCTATCTGCTGTCCACCTGGATCGAGAAGACCGCCGTGGAAACGGCGGACCGCGTGATTGCCGTCTCCGCGCAGATGCGCGAAGACATCCTGCGTCACTTCACCGTGGACCCGGCGCGGATCGTCGTCATTCACAACGGGATCGATCCCGAGCGGTTCCGCCGCGCCGCCCGGCACGACGCGCTGGATCGCCACGGTGTGCGCCGGCCCTATGTCCTCTTCGTCGGCCGCATTACGGACCAGAAGGGCATCTTCCACCTGCTGGAGGCGGCCGCCAAGCTCCCCCCCGACGTGCAGGTGGTGCTCTGCGCCTCGGCCGCCGATACCCCCGAGATCGAAGCGCGCCTGCGCCGGGCGGTGGAGCAGCATCCCAACGTCCTCTGGATCAACAGCATGGTGCCGGTCGAGGAGATCGTCCAGCTCTACAGCCATGCCGCCGTGTTCGTGTGTCCCTCGGTGTACGAGCCCTTCGGCCTCATCAACCTGGAGGCGATGGCCTGCGAGACGCCGGTGGTGGCCTCAGCGGTCGGCGGCATCCTGGAGGTGGTCGAGGACGGCACGACCGGGTATCTGGTGCCGCCCGGGCGCCCTGACGACCTGGCGGCGGCCCTGCGCCGGGTGCTCGATGATCCCGCGGCCGCTCGGGCGATGGGCCAGGCCGGCCGGCGACGCGTGGAGGCGCGGTTCTCGTGGGCCAGCGTGGCGGCGCGCACCGAGGAGGTGTACGCCGAGGCGATGGCCGACTTCCGGCGGACGGCAGAAGACTGAGCGACGTGCTGGCCAGCCTCCGCGGCCTCGTCTTCGACCTGGACGGTTGCGTCTGGAATGGTGAGGTCCTCAACCCCGGCGCCCGAGAGGCCCTGGACGGTCTGGCCCGGCAGGGTCGCCGGCTGGCGTTCGTCTCCAACAATTCCCGGGCCACCGGCCACGATCTACGGGCCCGCCTGCACGCGCTCGGCGTTTCTGTCGCCGAGCACGTCCTCACGCCGCTGGACATCATCGGCGCTGTCATCGCCGGGCGCTGGGGCGCCTCTCCCGTGCTCGTCATCGGCGCTCGCGAGCTGGCCGATGCCGTCGCCGCCGGCGGGCACGCGATCGTGGACGTCGAGGACTGGCGGGCCGCCACCGTAGTGGCGGTCGGCAACGACTTCGATCTCACCTACGAGCGCTTGACCGCCGCGGCACGGGCGGTGGCGGCCGGCGCCCATCTGGTGACACCGAACCTCGACCCCCGCCTGCCCATCGAGGGTGGCCTGTTCCTGCCCGGGTGCGGAGCGATCGCAGAAGCCGTGGCCGTGGCCGGTGGCGTCCGCCCGGTCGTGGTCGGCAAACCCGAGCCCCCGCTCTTCCGCATGGCGCTGGCGCGGCTGGGTCTGCCGGCGGCCCTGGTGGCCATGGTCGGCGACAGCGTGGCCTCTGACATCCGTGGCGGTCGCGCCGCTGGGATGCCGACGGTGCTCTACGCGCCGGCAAGCGCTGTGGGATCGGGCGAGGCGGACGTGGTCGTACGCTCGTTCGCCGAGCTCGCCGAACGCTCAGCGTCCTAGCCAGCCGCGGAACCGCCGCCACCACTCCACCACCTGCTCGGGCACCGCTCCGTGCTCGCCGCACGTCGGGGGCTCGGTTCCCACGAGGAACGCCTCGCGCGCCACGGTGGGGCAGAACAGGGTGGCGCCCCGGCCGTTGGTGGCGTCGATCTTGACCAGGCTGATGCCGGCGGGGACCGGCGTCCCGGGGGTCGGATACGCATCGAGGGCCTGGCGCATGAACTCCGTCCAGATGGGCAGGGCGCCCTCGGAGCCGCTGAGGCCGTGGACCTCGTCGCTGTCGAAGCCGACCCACACCAGGGCCAGGAGGTTCGGGGTGTAGCCCACGAACCACGCGTCCCGTCCGTCGTTGGTGGTGCCGGTCTTGCCCGCCACGCTACCCAGGGCCTGCAGGGGCTGGGCGGCGCCGCCGGTGCCGGAGGCGATGACGCCCTCGAGGAGCGTGGTCATGAGGTAGGCCTCGGCCGGCGTGATGACCTGCGCCGTGCCGGGCTCGTCCAGAGCGCCGATCGTGCCGTCAGCGGTGTGGACGGCCCGGACGGCGGTGGCCCGATCGACGCGCACGCCACCGTTGGCGAAGGGCAGGTAGGCGCGGGCCAGCTCCAGCGGGTTGACCTCGAAGGCGCCCAGGGCCAGGGCCGGCACCGGGGCCAGCCGGCTCGTGATGCCGAGCTCACGCGCCGCGCGGATCACCCGAGCGAGCCCCGTCTCCAGCGCGATGCGCACGGTGGCGGCGTTGAGCGATTGCTCGAGGGCCCGGCGCACCGTCACCCGCCCCTCGTAGCGGTCGGCGTAATTGCGTGGGCTCCACGTCTCGCGGTCCAGGGCAACCGTCAGGGGCTCGTCCTCGACGAACGTGGCTGCCGTGAACGCTGGCTCCTCCTGCAGCCGGCCGAGGGCGGCCGCGTAGACGAAGGGCTTGAAGGCCGAGCCGGGCTGGCGGCGCGCGAACACGGCGCGATTGAACTGGCTCGCCTGGTAGTCGCGCCCGCCGACCAGCGCCCGGATGTGGCCGCTGGTCGGGTCCAGGGCGATGAGAGCGGCCTGCAGCCGCTGCGTGGGCTCGGCCCGCCTCAGGCGGGCGTGCGCACGCTCCAGGCGCTCCAGCCCCCGGCCGACCGCTTGCTCGGCGAAGCGCTGCAACACCGGGTCGAGCGTGGTGAAGACCCGGTTGCCGACGCCGCCCAGGCCACCCTCGAGCCGGTCCTCGAGCTCCTCGCGCACGTAGTCTCCGAAGTAGGGCGCCAGCTGACCCGGGGCCGGCGCCAGGCGGGTCCGGAGCGGCTCGCGGCGCGCTGCCTCAACATCGGCCGGGGAGGCCCACCCCAGGTCCCGCAGGCGGCCCAGGATCGTGTCACGGCGCTGCCGAGAGCGCTCCGGATGCAGCACCGGCGAATAGCTGTTCGGCGCCCGCACCATTCCGGCCAAGAGCGCGGCCTGCGCCAGCGTGAGCTGGTGCACCTCTTTGCCGAAGTAGCTCCCGGCGGCGGCGCCGACCCCACGGATCGCCAGCCCCCCGCGCTGGCCCAGATAGATCTCGTTCAGATAGGATTCGAGGATCTGGTCCTTCTCGTAATGCCACTCGATCACGGCGGCCAGCCAGGCCTCGCGCAGCTTGCGGCCGAAGGTCCGCTGGGCGCCGAGCAACCGATTCTTGACCAGCTGCTGGGTGATGGTACTGCCCCCCTGGGCGACCCGACCGGTTCTCAGGTTGACCCAGAAGGCCCGCGCGAGCCCGCGGAGATCGAGGCCGGCGTGCTCGAAGAAGCGATGATCCTCGGCCGCCAGCATGGCGTGTAGGAGCGTGGGCGGGATCTCGGCCAGCCGGACCGGGCGATACTCCTCGCCCGGTCGGTCGGCGACGCTCGTGAGCGTCTCGGGCTCGAGGGTCGCCGCAGGCACAGGCGCCCCGTCGAGGACGAGGCGGGTGATCCGCTCCTCGGCCAGCTCGAGACGAAGGGGCGTGGGGCGCGGCGGACCGTCCTCGGCGATCCCGTGCAGGTAGATGTCCCAGACGTCGGGCCCGCGGTAGAAGTGCCCCGGGCTCGTCGGCGTCGCCTGGACTTCCCGATACCGGAGTCTGTCGAGCGTCCCCGCGAGGTCCAGGGCGCGAACGCTCATGCCCGGAGCCAGGGCTTGGCCTGCGGTGAGGACCATCGTCGTCCGGCGCGTTTCCACGCGCTGGAAGCGCCCCAGCGCAACGGCCGTGTAGGTCACCAGGGCCGTTGCCGTGAGGGCCGCGGCGAGGCTGAGCCCCAGCATGATCAGCGCGATCGGCCCCAGCCAGGGTCGGCGGCCCAGGGCGCGCCGCAGGAAAGGGATCACACGTCTAGTATGCCGACTTGTCGGGACCTGTCTCCTCGTGCATCGCTTTCCTCGCTCCTGTAATTCATGCCACCGGTGCCGGCATTTTCTACATAATGACGACCTTGTTACCAGGATGTAGTCCCCCAAGCGCTTGCCCCCATTGGCAAATCGGCCTGGGCAAATTCTTGGCACACCCCCTGCACTCGGGGCACAGAAGGGATTACTACATCCGCTGCGGCTCAGGGGGACCCATGAATACCGACGGCCTGAATCTTTGTACGGGCAGCAGGATGCAGTCGGTCCGTGAACTCGTCGCCAAGGTTGCCGGCACCAACACCATCGTGCTGCTCCGCGGCGAGAGCGGGGTAGGCAAGGAAATCGTGGCGCGAGCGATCCACCGGCTCTCGCCGCGGGCCACCAAGCAGTTTCTCAAGGTGAACTGCGCGGCCCTGCCCGGCGAGCTGCTGGAGTCCGAGCTGTTCGGCCACGAGAAGGGTGCGTTCACGGGCGCCTACCGCCAGAAGCCGGGGAAGTTCGAGGCCGCCGACGGCGGGACACTGCTGCTCGACGAAATCGGGGAGATGCCACTGCGCCTGCAGGCCAAGCTGCTCCACGTGCTCCAGGACGGAGAGTTTTCCCGAGTGGGCGGCGAGAAGGTAATCGGAACCGACGCGCGGTTGATCGCCTCCACCAACCGCGACCTGGAAGTGGCGATGCGCGCGCATCAGTTCCGGGAAGACCTCTACTATCGGCTTAACGTGATCGAAATCCGTATCCCGCCGCTGCGCGAGCGGCGGGAGGAGATCCCGGTGCTCGTCGATCATTTCCGCCGCAAGTTCAATGCCCAGTATCTCAGGTCCATCGAGATGCCGCCCGACACCTTGCGGCTGTTCATGGAATACCACTGGCCCGGCAACATCCGTGAGCTCGAGAACGCGGTGAAGCGCGTGATCATCCTGGGGAGCGCGCGGCCGGTGCACCAGGAGGTGCAGAGCGATCTCGAGCGTGGCGCCCGCGCGAGCAGCCCGGCCGCGGTGACCGGCGCCACCCTCAACGGGGAGGGCGTGATCAGCCTCAAGGCTATCGCCCGTCAGGCCGCGCGGGAGGCCGAGCGCGTGGCGATCAAGGACGTCCTCGAGCGCGTTCACTGGAATCGCGCCAAGGCCTCCCGCCTGCTGCAGATCAGCTACAAGGCCCTGCTGTACAAGATCGTGCAGTGCGGGCTGGTGACCCCGGAGGAACGGGCCGAGCGGGCGAAGGATCTGCGGGAGGTCATCGCCTCGTAGGGCCCCCAAAGGGGCGTGATACCCTAGCGCCATGTTCGACATCGGGCTGCAGGAGATCCTCGTCATCGGCGTGATCGCGCTCCTCGTGTTCGGCCCCTCCCGGCTGCCGGAGCTTGGCCGCATGGCCGGGCGCGCCATGCGTGAGTTCCGACGGGCCAGCGACGAGTTCCGCTCCACGGTCGAGACCAACCTGCACATCAACGACCCTGACCCCGTGATCCAGCCAGCGGTGCCCGTCGACGCCGGCCCCGCCTCGCTGCAGTCCGAAACGGAGCCGCAGTTCCCGGAGGCGGTGTCGGCGCCCGAGGGCCCGGCGGCGCTGCCCGATGCCGGCGAGCCCTACTGTGCGCAGCGCGGGTCGCGGCTTTTTCACCGGCGCGAATGCTCGTGGGTGGGACGGATTCCGGAGCTCGAGCGCGTATACCTCAAGCGCATGGCCGACGCGCACGAGGAGGGCTACCGGGAGTGCCCAGCCTGTGAGCCCTGGGAGCCGGCCTAGCCCAACTTCCGCAGTTGAGTAGGTGAACGGCGCGGCCGCGCGGGCCGCGCCGTTCGTATCTCTCGCCGCCGTCGGCAGCGTTACTCGGAACTCGGCGTGTAGTGGCGACCAAGTTCGTTGACTTCGGCAGTCGCCATGCTCGATAAGCTAGACAATGTACCTGCGTCATGCGACGCGCCGGAAGGACGGGAAGG